>NZ_JBEYXJ010000071.1:0-45873 GCF_040645015.1 Streptomyces sp. NPDC046881
GGGGCGCCCGCTGTCACAGCGGGCGCCCCTCGCGCGTGTCGCGCCCCCGTGCGCGCCGGCTCCCCGCACCGCCGGGCCGTCGCCGTCCCGAGGAGTGAGACGGCATTCCGGACACGGTCAACTGCCGTCAGGCCCCTGACCAGCGCGAAACGGCGGGGGACCAGGGGAATGCCATGTCGATTTCACGCCACGGAAGCGTCCAAGCAGTGAGAGGAGACTCCTGCCCGCCGCGCGCCTCTGCTTCAATGGGCCCATGGCCGGCTTCCAGAAGATCACCGCGACGGGTCGTCACGACCTCGAGCCGTTCTGGCCTTCCCGTCAGCACCACGACTTCGACCGTGTGTGTCGCCGCGCGATGAACGCGCGGGCCCTCTAAAGCCGTACACCCCCGGCCTTCGGCCAGCGCGGAACGACGTACGTCCTCCGGCGCGCCCGACCACGAATCGCGGCCGCCGCTCCTCCCGACGAACTCCTCGCGCGAAAGAGCTGACCTCTCATGGCGACCTCTGGTTCCCTCTCCACCGCCACCCTGGCCACCCCCGCCCCGAACGGCGCCCGGCACCGGCTCCGCGCCGTCGACCGGGACGAGGTGGTCGACGTCGCGGACTTCCTGCCGCCGGGCGCCACCTGGCTGCCCGCGCCGCAGCACACCCTGCCGGCCCTGCCGGGCCAGCCGCCGATGGTGGGCTACCTGGTGCTGGTCCCGGCCGACCAGCGGCCCCCGTTCCTGCCGGTCGCGGTCCCGGACCAGCCGGAGCCCCTGGCGGGCTCCGCCGGCACCGACCCGCTGGTGCGGATCGACACCGTGCAGCGCACCGCCAGCGTCGACGGCCGCGAACTCGACCTCACCTACCTGGAGTTCGAGCTGCTCGCCCACCTGGTGGCGCACCCGCACCGGGTGCACACCCGCGACCAGCTGGTCACCACGGTGTGGGGCTACGGCCACGTCGGCGACGGCCGCACCGTCGACGTGCACATCGCCCGGCTGCGCCGCAAGCTGGGCGCCCAGCACCGCCAGGCGATCCAGACGGTGCGCCGGGTCGGCTACAAGTACACGCCGCCGACCGGCCGCTGACCGTTCTGCCGTCGGCAGAGCCGCGCGCCCTCCGGCTCCGGACCGGGCACCATCCCGGCATGAGACTTCTGGTGCTGGGCGGTACGGAGTTCGTGGGGCGGGCCGTGGTGGAGGCCGCGCTCGGGCGCGGCTGGGAGGTGACCGTCTTCCACCGGGGACGGCACCGGGCACCGGCCGGGGTGCGGTCGCTGCACGGCGACCGCACCGCGCCCGACGGTCTGGCCGCGCTCGCGGCGGACGGTTCCGGCTGGGACGCCGTGGTCGACACCTGGTCGGCCGCCCCGCGTGCCGTGCACGAGGCGGCCCGGCTGCTGCGCGGCCGGGCCGGCCGGTACGCGTACGTCTCCAGCCGGTCGGTGTACGCGTGGCCCTGGCCGCGCGGCGCCGCCGAGGACGCCCCGCTGGTCGAGGGTGCCGCCGACGCCGGGCCGACGGACTACGCGGCGGACAAGCGCGGCGGCGAACTGGCCGCCGTCGGGGCCTTCGGCGCGGCCGGCTCGCTGCTGGTCCGGGCCGGCCTGATCCTCGGCCCGTACGAGAACGTGGGCCGGCTGCCCTGGTGGCTGACCCGGATCGCCCGCGGCGGCCCGGTGCTGGCCCCCGGCCCGCGGACACTGCCGTTGCAGTACGTCGACGCGCGCGACCTCGCCGCGTGGCTGCTCGGCGCGCTGGAGCGCGGTCTGTCCGGCCCGTACAACCTGGTCGGCCCGCCCGGCCACACCACGATGGGCGAGCTGCTCGAGGCGTGTCTGCGGGTCACCGGCGCGGACGCGGAACTGTGCTGGACCGACCCGGAGCCGATCCTGGACGCCGGGATCGAGCCGTGGACCGAGCTGCCGGTGTGGGTGCCGCCGGGCGGCGAGATGTTCGACGCCGTGCACTGCGCCGACGTGTCGCGGGCGTTGGCGACGGGGCTGGTGTGCCGTCCGGTGGGCGAGACCGTGGCGGACACCTGGCGCTGGCTGACGGAGCTCGGCGGCAGCGCGCCCCAGCGGCCGGACCGCACCCGTAAGGGACTGGACCCGGAGGTCGAGGCGAAGGTGCTGGCCCGGGCCGGGGGTGTACCTGGCACCACCCCCCAGGAGGGGCCCTCGGACGACTGACCCGGCCGCGGCCGTCGGCAAGACTGGCCGCATGAACACCGAGAAAGACACAGCCGCCTTCCGTTCCCAGGCCAGGGAGGCGCTGCTGGCCGCCGTGCAGGGGCTGGTGCTGGCCGTCGTCGTGCTGCCGTGCGGTGTGGCGTTCCTCGTCCTGACGCTCCTCTCCGTCGCACTGATACCGCTCGGCATCGGCCTCGTCACCACTCCGGCGATCCTCACCGGCGTCCGGGCGCTGGCCGACGCCCGCAGGAGGCTCGCCGCCCAGTGGTGCGGGATCCACATCCCGGCGGCGTACCGGCCGCTCCCGGAGAGCGCCAACCCCTGGACGCGCACCGTCGCGCTGCTCCGGGACCCGCAGGTGCGGCGGGACGTGCTCTGGCTGCCGGTGGACATGACCGCGGGCTTCGTCACCGCGCTGGCACCGGCCGTGCTGGTGTTCTTCCCGCTCCAGGGGTTCCTGGTGGGCGCCGGGCTGTGGCGGGCGTACGTCCGGGAACCGGGCGACGTCTACTGGTACGGCTTCGTGCCGGTCACCGGCCAGGCGACGGCCCTCGGCGCGGCCGCGTTCGGCGCCCTGGTCCTCGCCGGCACCTGGCGCTTCACCCCCCGCCTGCTCACCGCGCACTTCCGGCTCACCCGGGCCGTGATCGGCGCCTCCCACGCCGCACTCGCCGAGCGGGTCCGGGTGCTGACGGAGACCCGGCGGGACGCGGTCGACACCTCGGCCGCCGAACTGCGCCGCATCGAACGGGACCTGCACGACGGCGCCCAGGCCCGGCTGGTCGCCATGGGCATGGACCTCGGCACCATCGAGATGCTGGTCGAACGGGACCCGGCGCAGGCCAAGCGACTGCTCGCGCAGGCCCGCCGGAACTCCGCCGAGGCCCTGGCGGAGCTGCGCGACCTGGTGCGCGGCATCCACCCCCCGGTGCTCGCCGAACGCGGACTCGGCGACGCCGTACGGGCGCTGGCGCTCCGGCTGCCCCTCCCCACGGAGGTCACCGTGGATCTGCCCGGCCGCGCGGACGCGCCGGTCGAGTCGGCCGCCTACTTCGCGGTGAGCGAGGTGCTCACCAACGCCGTCAAGCACTCCGGTGCCGACCGGATCCGGGTCGACGTGCACCACACCGACGGCCGGCTGCGGATCATCGTCACCGACGACGGCCGGGGCGGCGCGGCCGCCGGGGCCGGTTCGGGGCTCGCCGGGATCGAGCGCCGGCTCGGTACCTTCGACGGAGTCCTGGCCGTCAGCAGTCCCGCCGGCGGTCCCACCATGGTGACCCTGGAGATCCCGTGCGCGTTGTCCTAGCCGAAGACCTCTTCCTGTTGCGCGACGGGCTGGTGCGGATGCTGGAGGCCTACGGCTTCGAGATCGCCGCCGCCGTCGAGTCCGGGCCGGAACTCGGCCGGGCGCTGGCCGAGCTGGCGCCGGACGTGGCGGTGGTGGACGTACGTCTGCCGCCGACGCACACCGACGAGGGTCTGCAGTGCGCGCTCGCGGCCCGGCGGGCGCGGCCCGGGCTGCCGGTGCTGGTCCTCTCCCAGCACGTGGAGCAGCTGTACGCGCGCGAGCTGCTCGCCGACGGCACGGGCGGGGTCGGCTACCTGCTGAAGGACCGGGTGTTCGACGCGGAGCAGTTCGTGGACGCCGTACGGCGGGTCGCGGCCGGCGGTACGGCGATGGACCCGCAGGTGATCCAGCAGTTGCTGTCCCGGCGGTCGGCCGGCGACCAGCCGCTCGCCCGGCTGACCCCGCGGGAGCGGGAGGTGCTGGAGCTGATGGCACAGGGCCGGTCCAACGCGGGGATCGCCGCCCAGCTCGTGGTGACGGAGCGGGCGATCGCCAAGCACACCTCCAACATCTTCGCCAAGCTGGGCCTGGAGGTGTCCGACGACGACAACCGGCGCGTGCTGGCGGTGCTCGCCCATCTGGACCGTGACCGGTGACCTGTCAACTCTGCTGTTTCTGAGGGGAATTTGTGAGACCGGTGAACACCTCCGGGGCGGCGTCCGTATGGAAGGGCGCCGCTTCACTCCTGTCGGGCGCCTCGATGCTGCCCCGCAAGGAAGTCAGAGGAGTTCCATGGGACGCAACACACGAAAACGCCGTACGCCGCTGGCCACCAAGGCCATTGCCGCATCGGCGGCCCTAGCGCTCGGTGGGGGCGGGCTGATCTGGGCGAACTTCTACGCCTCGGCGCACGAGTCGAACAACCAGTCGTGGGGAGGCAACCAGACCAAGGCCGCGACGGCGCAGGTCGCGACCATCTCCTGCCCGGACGTCGGCCAGAAGCTGACGAACGTGCCGAACGCGGCCCGGCAGGGCGTGGCGACGGAGCTGGCCAACCTCGACAAGCAGATCACCGAGGCCTACAACCGGCTCGCCTCCACCCGGGACGCCCAGACGAGGGACGCGAGCTTCGTACAGAACTCGATCGTCGGCCCCCTGAAGGAGAAGCGGGCGGCGACGATCGACCGGATCCGCATCGACATCCAGCGCGTCGGCGGTTCCTTCGACAACACGCTCAAGCAGCTCGCCGCCTGTACGACGCAGACCGCCAACCAGACGAACGCCGGTGGCCAGCAGCAGAACGACGGCCAGCAGCAGAACGGCGGTCAACAGCAGCAGGGCGGCCAGCAGCAGAACGGCGGTCAACAGCAGAACGGCGGCCAGCAGCAGGGCCAGAACGGCCAGCAGGGCAACATCGGCGGGCAGGCCGGCAACGGCCCGGTCGCGGCGGACTTCGTCGACATCACCAAGGTGGCGCCGAACGTCCAGGGCAAGCCGAACAAGACCGGCAACGCCTCGACCGGTACGTTCACCACGCGCTGCGGCGTGAACGCGAACAAGAACTTCAACACCGACAACGTGATCGTGGCGCCCGGCGTGACCAACGGCGCGCACCACCTGCACGACTACGTCGGCAACCAGAAGGTCAACGCGTTCTCCAGCAACAACACGTTCCTGCAGGGCGGCACCAGCTGCCAGAACCGCAACGACCTGTCGTCGTACTACTGGCCGGTGGTCCGCATCCAGGACGGCACCCAGGACTTCGACCAGAACAAGGACGGCGGCGGCAAGGAAGGCAACGTCGGCCGCATCCTGACCCCGGCCCAGGCCGAGATCAAGTACGTGGGCAGCCCGGCCTCCAAGGTCGTCGCGATGCCGCAGTTCCTGCGCATCATCACCGGTGACGCCAAAACCACCACCAACGGTCTGGCGAACGCCAACGCGCACTGGAGCTGCACCGGCTTCGAGAACAAGGTGCAGCTGACGCAGCAGTACCCGATCTGCCCGCAGGGCAGCAAGGTGGTCCGCTCGTTCGCCTTCCAGAGCTGCTGGGACGGACAGAACGCCGACAGCGCCAACCACCGCACCCACGTGGCGTTCGCCGACCCGGCGAGCGGTGTCTGCCCCAACGGGTTCAAGGCGATCCCGCAGCTGACCATGCGGCTCGTCTACAACATCAACCCGCCGACCATCCAGAACGGCCAGGTGAAGAACGCCTACGCAGTGGACGGTTTCCCGGAGCAGCTGCACAAGGCGGCCACGGACCACGACGACTTCATCAGCGTCACGAAGAACGGTCTGGCCAACAAGATCGCCAACTGCATCAACCGCGGTCAGAACTGCGCGTGATCCGGTAACGGACACAGGACAGAAGGCCGGTGACGAATCCCCCTCCCGTCACCGGCCTTCGTCATGCCCCGGCATTCCGGTCAGCCGCTGTGCGCGTGGTGGTCGGTGCCCTCCTCCAGGTCGCCGCCGAGCGTGCCGCGCAGCGCCTTGACCACCCCGTCGTCACCGACGGCGACCCACTTGCGGCCGACCAGGTAGTGACCGCCGTAGTCCTTCGCGTCGTTGATCCACTCGCGCTGGCCGCGGTCGGTGGCGAAGGTGGCGAGGATGAATTTGCCGTCACCGTTGCGGCAGATGGCCTGGCGGATCTCGTCGGCGTCGGTCTGTATGTTCGGCTTGCACTTCACCTCGGCGGCCAGACGCTCCAGGCTGCCGGTCGCGGTGGGCGGCACCGACTCGGTGTCCCCGCCCGAGCCGGAGCCGCAGCCCGCCAGCGTCAGCACGGCCGCGGCGCCGAGCAGCAGTCCTGTCAACCTCATCTGTTCCTCCGGTCCTGGTGTGCCAAGCATGCCCCAGCCCCTTCGGATACGGCTCCCGCGCGCGGTGCGCTCAAAACCGGTGACCGGGCGCGCACGGATGTGCGAAGGTGACGCGGTGAACCAGAACTGGGAAGACCGTGTGGCCGCCGCCTGGGCCGCCTTCGACGACTATCCGGAAGAGCGCGCCCAGGACTTCCGCGCCCTGATCGACGCACTCGTGGCCGAGCTGCCGGACGACAGCCCGCTGGGCCCCTTCGAGCAGGCCTGCGCCTGGGACTCCACCGGGCACTCCGACAAGGCGGTGCCGCTGTACCGGGAGGCGCTGGCCCGCGGACTCGACGGCTACAAGGGCCGCCGGGCGAAGATCCAGCTGTCGAGTTCGCTGCGGAACACCGGGCACGCCGAGGAGGGCGTCAAGCTGCTCACCGCCGAACTGGACGCGCCCTCCGACGAGTTGGACGACGCGGTACGGGCCTGCCTCGCCCTGTGCCTGTCCAGCCTCGGCCGTGACCGCGAGGGCCTGTCCCTCGTGCTCGGCGCGCTCGCCCCCCATCTGCCGCGCTACCAGCGGTCGATGGCGAACTACGCGCGTGCCCTGGTCGAACCCGAGGTGTGAATCACTCGTCCGGCGGTGACCGACGACCGGCTCGCTCGTTCTCCCGGACGTGCAGTCACAGGATGTATCCCAGCGTCCCCCCTCCGCCGGCGGCGCCGGCCCGGTCGACGTCGAGCAGGCCGAGGCCGCGCTCGTCGAGCACTACCCCCGGCTGGTCCGGCTCGCCTACCTCGTGCTGCCGCCGGGCCTCGGCCGCAGCCGCCGCGTGCTGACCGCACACGCCCTCACCCAGCGCGCGCTGCCCCGGGGCCGCAGGCAGCCGTCCGTGATCCCGGCCCAGACCGCGGGCCGGGAGGGCGACCCCGGGTACGCCTGTCTGCGCGAGCGGGTGCTGCGGACGGCCCTGGAGGCGGCCCGCCCCCGCAAGGGCCTGCCCCGGCTCGCCCAGCTGCCGCCGCTGCTCCCCCAGGTGTGGGGCCTGAGGCTGTTCCCGCGCTCGGGCGGTGCCGACGAACTCGCCCTGGACCAGCGGCTGTCCGCCCTGTCCGGACCGGCCCGCGCCGCCTACGTCCTGCGGGGCCTGGAGCAGCTGCCCGACCCGGACGTCCGCGACCTCCTCGAAGCCGCCGGGGTGGCCGACCCGGGCGGCGCGCTGGCCTCGGCGAACAGCGTGCCCGCCCAGCCGGGGCTGCTGTGCTCCCCGGAGTTCGACCCGTGCTCGCTGCAGGCCCGGCCCACCGACCTGATGCGCCGCCGCCGGCACACCAAGGCGGTGCTGACCGCCGTCGCGGCGCTCTCGGTGTGCGGCGCGCTGGTCGCCGTGCCGGGCGGCGGCTGGGGCCCCGACGGTGCCGCCGCGCCCGTCTACGCCGGGAACCCGGCCGCCGAGGCCGCCCTGGACCCGGGCCGGCTGACCCGGGTCTCCCCCGCCGTCTGGCGCACCTCGGCCCGCACCGACTTCTCCGTGTGGCCCGCGCGCGGCCCGCTCACCGGTGACAAAGCCCTGCTGCGCCGCGCCCTCGCGGTCTGGGCCCGTCCCGGGGAGACGGTCCGGGTGTCGGCGACCCCCGGCACCCAGACCGGCGGCCCGGCCGGCCCGCCCCAGCTGCTGTACGCGGGCGAGATCGACGCCGCCCGGGTGGTGATCCTCTACGACGGCCTGCGCATCGCCCGGTACGCCGAGCCGAGGAGCGGCACGCAGGGCGCGGCCCTGGACTTCGCCCGGGTGGACGGCGCGACGGGCGCCGCGGCGAGCGCGCTGGTGCTGGGCCGCTCCGACGGCAACGTCCGCTATCTGACCGCGCCCTGGGTCACGAAGGCGGCCCAGCGGGACCTGACGAAGCCGGGCGCGTCGGTGACGCCGCTCGCCCTCGCCGACGGTGTCACCGCACCGCTGGCCAGCCCCGCCCTGCAGCCCGGGGCCTGCGCGTCGTGGAACGTGCTCCAGCTGACCGGCGCCTTGGGCACGCAGCTCGCCACCGACCTCGGCGAGCTGGTCCCGGCCCACCTCACGGCCGGCCGGCCCGGTGCGGCCGAGGAGGTGTCCGGCGCGGAGGGGCTGCGGACGTGGGCGCCGTTCGCCTGTTCCCTGGCGGCCGAGCGCTCGGCGGGCATCCGGAGCGTCAACGCCTGGGCGTACGCCGAGCAGCCGCTGCCGGACGGCAGCGGCTCCGGTACCTGGGTGTGCACCCGGGCGGAGACCTGGCGCGGCGACGGCACGGCCGCGCTGGCGCTGTTCCGCACGCCGGGCGGGGCGGCCGGCGCGGTCGTCGCCAAGGGCACGAACGTGCCGGCCTGCGGGCCGCGTGATCCGCATGTGCTGGCCGGCGTGCTGTGGAAGTCGGCGGCGGGCTCCTGGTACCTGCTGGCGGCGGGGAGCAGGGAGACCGCGTCGATCGGGGCGTCGGGCGGGGTCACCGCGTCCGGGCCGGGGCCGCTGCTGGCCGTGAAGGCCGCGCAGGGGGCACGGGCGGACCTGACGGGGAGGCTGGCGGACGGGCGGGAGATCCGCGGACTGCACTAGCTGACACCAGCGTCAACAAGCTGCCGCACAGGGGTTCTCAAGCACCCTACTGATCAGTACATTGACGCCATGTCCAACACGCAGGCCCGGGTGCCGCTCAAGGCCCGCAAGGTGTCCTTCTCCTGGGAGGACACGCCGCTGCACTGGGTGCCGGGGGACCCCTTCACCACGCACACCATCAACGTGCTGCACCTGCTGCTGCCGGCCGGTGAGCGCTGGTTCGTGCACGTGTACAAGCAGGTGCTGCCGTACATCCGGGACGAGCGGCTCCGTGCGGACGTCATCGGATTCATCGGCCAGGAGGCGATGCACTCCCAGGCCCACGACGAGGTGCTGCCCCACCTGCGTGAGCTGGGGCTGGATCCGACGCCGTACATCGCGCAGGTCGACTGGTTCTTCGAGAAGCTGCTCGGCGACCGGACCCTGCCGCCGGGCAGGCCGCGCAGGTGGTGGCTGATGGAGCGGGTCGCCCTCATCGCTGCCATCGAGCACTACACGGCGTTCCTGGGCAACTGGGTCCTCAACGCCGAGGCACTCGACCGGCACGGCGCCGACCCGACCATGCTGGACCTGCTGCGCTGGCACGGCGCGGAGGAGGTCGAGCACCGCTCGGTCGCCTTCGAGCTGTTCATGCACCTCGACGGCGGTTACCGCCGGCGGGTCCGGACCTGGGCCACCGCCTTCACGGCGCTGGTGTTCCTGTGGCAGCGCGGGACGCGCTTCTTCATGGCGAACGACCCGACCCTCGTCGACGGCAGGGCCACGCTCAAGGACCTGTACGTGCGCGGCAGGCAGGGCCTGCTGCCCACGACCGGGGACATGCTCAGGTCCGTCCCCCGCTACCTGCGCCGCGACTACCACCCCTCGCAGGAGGGCGACACCGAGCAGGCCGTCGCCTACCTGGCCTCCTCGCCCGCGGCCACGGCGGCGGAGAAGAGGGCCGCGTGATGCCGAAGCCGCGTACCGTCGCGCTCGTCGCGGGCGCCGCCCTGCTCACCCGGCGGGCCCTGCGCCGCCGCGTCCGGCGCTCCCCGCTGTGGCCGCTGCCCGCCCTGGACCCGCCGCTCTCCGGCCGGCCGCGCCCGCGGGCCCTGCGGCTGCTGCTCACCGCGCACGAGACGATCGCCGACGGGGTCGTCCAACTGCGCCTGGAGGGCGCGGACCTGCCGCGCTGGGAGCCGGGGGCGCACCTGGACCTGGTGCTGCCCTCGGGGCTCGTGCGGCAGTACTCCCTGTGCGGGGACCCCGGGGACACCTCCTCCTACACGGTGGCCGCGCGGTTCGTGCCGGACGGCCGGGGCGGCTCCCGCGAGGTGCACGAGCAGCTCGCCGAGGGCATGGAGCTGGAGGTGCGCGGCCCCCGCAACCGCTTCCCGCTGGCCGGCGCGCCCTCGTACGTGTTCGTCGCCGGCGGCATCGGCATCACCCCGATCCTGCCGATGCTGCGGTCCCTGCCGGACGGCACCGACTGGCGGCTGCTGTACGGCGGGCGGACCCGGGCGTCGATGCCGTACCTGGAGGAGGTGCGGAGGCTGGCCGGGGACCGGCTCACGGTCGTCGCCGAGGACGAGGACGGCCGGCCGGACCTGGCCGCGCTGTTCGCGGGCACGGCCCCGGGTGCGGCGGTGTACTGCTGCGGTCCGGAGGGCCTGACGGCGGCGGTGCAGGAGGCACTGCCCGAGGGGACCGCCCTGCACCTGGAGCGGTTCGCGCCCGGTGCGGCGGCCGGCGGCGACAGCGCGTTCGAGCTGGAACTGCGGCGCAGCGGGCGCACGTTGACGGTGCCGGCCGGCTCGTCCGTGCTGGACGCCGTACGCCGGGAGCTGCCGGACACCGCCTACTCCTGCGAGCAGGGCTTCTGCGGGACCTGCCGGCAGCCGGTACTGGACGGGGAGGTCGATCACCGGGACGAGCTGCTGACGGACGCGGAACGGCGGGACGCGATGCTGATCTGCGTGTCCCGGGCGCGGGGCGATCGCCTGGTGCTCGACATGTGATCGCAAACGGCCGGAACTGATCGGTAAAGTGTTCGCATGAGTACCGGGGTTCGCCGCAGGATGGGCGTCGAGGAGCGGCGGCAGCAGCTGATCGGTGTCGCCCTCGACCTGTTCAGCCGACGCTCGCCCGACGACGTCTCCATCGACGAGATCGCCACCGCGGCGGGCATCTCCCGCCCGCTCGTCTACCACTACTTCCCCGGCAAACTCAGCCTGTACGAGGCCGCGTTGAAGCGTGCCTCGGAGGATCTGGCGAGCCGTTTCGCCGAGCCGCACGAGGGCCCGCTCGGCGCCCGGCTGCTGCGGGTGATGAGCCGCTACTTCGACTTCGTGGACGATCACGGCCCCGGTTTCTCGGCCCTGATGCGCGGCGGCCCGGCCGTCGGCTCCTCCACCACGAACGCGCTCATCGACTCCGTACGGCAGGCCGCGTACGACCAGATCCTGTCGCACCTCGGGGTGCGGGAGGCGTCCCCGCGCCTGGAGCTGGTGGTCCGTTCCTGGATCTCGCTCGCCGAGTCCACGGCGCTGATCTGGCTGGACGGCCGGCGCGTCCCGCGCGCCGAGCTGGAGATCCAGCTCGTGCACGACTTCGCCGCGCTGGCGGCCGTCAGCGCGGCCTACGACGCGGACATGGCCGGGCTGCTGCGCACGATGGTGAAGGACGAGCCGGCCGACGGCCCCTTCGCGGACCTGGTCGGCCGGCTCATCGCCCTCGGTTCGTGAGCGTGCCCTAGGGCCTCTCTTCCGGATCTTGCCGGTGTCGCGGGTCGGCCAGGTGGTGCGGTCGCTCGGGGCCGGCCTGATCCGGAAGAAAGACCCTAGCGGTCGAACTTCCGGTACGACGCGTCGAGATCGCGGATCTCGGCGGAGGCGTGCACGGCGAACGCCGTGTCCGCCACGTGCTTGCGGAGCAGGTCCAGGACCGCCTCCGTCAGCTGCGCCTTCGTCTCGTCGCTGCGCCCGGCGAGGAGCCCGATCGTCACGTGCACGACGGCGTGCCCGCGCGCCCCGGGATCCTCCTGACCGACCACCGTGTACGCGCTCGGCCGGAACTGGGACTTGCAGTTCTCCGGCTTCGCCACCGCGATCTCCGCGACCGCGTCGTGCAGGCCCCGGGCGAAGCCCTCGCGGTCGAAGGCGTGCTCCAGCGTGTCGGAGTAGTCGATGGTGATCTGCGGCATGCGCACTCCTGTTCTACGGCAACGGCCTCACCCTAGTTCCGACCGGGTGAACACCGCGACGGTCCGGGCCGGAACGGTGAACGTGCCCGAGCCGGCCGCGTAGGCGGAGCCCTTCACGACCTCGTCCGCTCCCGCCGCCTGCACCGGGTGCAGCCGGTACCGCTGACCGGCCAGTGCCGCGATCCGCTGCTCCTGCCGCTCGGGGGTGGCGTTGAAGACGACGACCAGGTCACCGAGGCGCATGGTGATCACGCCCGGCGTCTCCTCCGTGCCGGACAGCGGGAAGGAGAGGTGCTCCTGCACCTGCCCGGCGGTGCCGAGGGAGAAGGCCCGCTCGGTCGTCCGGATCCTCAGCAGGTCCCGGTAGGCGGCGGAGGTCCCGGTGATCTGCGGGCAGCCCACCGCGACGGCGCTCAGCAGCGGCTTGGCGTACTCCCACTTGGACGCGTTGTCGGCCGCCGGGGGCAGCCCGCGGCCGAAGCCGTTGCCGTCGGCGCAGTTCCAGTGGATGGCGTTGAACCAGTCCCCGCTGTCGAAGGAGTTGCGGTCCAGGGACTTCGAGCGCAGCAGGTCGGTGCCGGCCTGGGAGAGGGCCGGTCCCTGCGAGAGGGCCGCGGTGGCCATCGCGAGGACCTGCATCCGGGACCGGTCGGACGCGGAGGTGTCCTTGGGCAGCTTGTAGGCCAGCGCGTCGAACAGCGACTCGTTGTCGTGCGCGTCCACGTAGGCGAGGGCGTCGCCGGGCGCGTCCGCGTAACCGGCGGGCGAGCCGTTGTAGTCGACCTCGGCGCCGGTGACCTGCTTGCCGGCGGTGTCGGTGAAGCGGTACCGCGCGAGGTTGCCGGTCAGACCGACCTTGATCAGGTCCTGGTAGTGCAGCAGCCGGGCCTTCTGCTCCTCCTTCGTGCCGTTGGCCGTGGAGGAGTTGGGGTCGGTGTAGAGCCCGGACGCGAAGCCCTGGACGCCCGGGTCCTCGTCGAAGGGGCCGCCGCCGCGCACCGCGTCACGGGCGCGGTCGGAGAAGGTGGCGATGCCGGTACCGGCCATGTTCTTCTGCGTGGCCTGCACGAACCGGGCGTCGTCCGCGACCTCGCCGAAGTTCCAGCCCTCGCCGTACAGGATGATCTTCTTGCCGTCGACGCCGTCCTTCTCCGGCGTGAGCGCGTCCAGGGCCTTGCGGACGGCCAGGATGTTGGCCTTGGGGTGGTGGCCCATGAGGTCGAAGCGGAACCCGTCGACCTTGTACTGCTTGGCCCAGGTGACGATCGAGTCCACGACCAGCTTGCCCATCATCGCGTTCTCGGGCGCGGTGTTGGCGCAGCAGGTGCTGTTGGCCACCGAGCCGTCGGCGAGGAGCCGCTGGTAGTAGCCGGGGACGATCCGGTCGAGTACGGAGGTGTCCGCCTGGCCGGCGGCCGCCGTGTGGTTGTAGACGACGTCCATGACGACCCGCAGGCCGTCCTGGTTGAGCGCCTTCACCATCGTGCGGAACTGGACGGTACGGGCCGTGCCGTCCGGGTCGGTGGCGTAGGAGCCCTCGGGGACCGTGTAGTGGTACGGGTCGTAACCCCAGTTGAAGGCGTCCTTGGCGGCGATCTTCGCCACGCACTCCTGCTGCTTGTCGGAGTCGGCCGGGTAGGAGGCCAGGTCGCAGTCCGTGGTCGCCTGGTCGGCCTTCCTCTCGGGGATCGTCGCGATGTCGAAGGCGGGCAGCAGGTGGACGTACGACGTCCCGGCCTTCGCCAGCGCGCGCAGGTGCTTGGAGCCGTCGCTGTTCTTGTCGGTGAAGGCCAGGTAGGTGCCCTGGTCCTTGGCCGGAACGGTCTTGTCGGCGACCGAGAAGTCCCGGATGTGCAGCTCCTGGATCTGCGCGTCCTTCAGCGGTACGGCCTTGGGCTTGCTCAGGGCCGCCCAGCCGCTCGGGGAGAGCTTCTTGTCGTTCAGGTCGACGACGAGGCTGCGCGCCGAGTTCGCGGTCAGGGCGACCGAGTAGGGGTCGGTGACCTTGTTGGTGACCACCTTGCGGACGCTGGGCGCCCAGACCTTCACCACGTACCGGTAGGGCTTGCCCTTCCAGGAGGCCGGGCCGGTGACGGACCAGACGCCGGTGGTGTCGTTCCGGCGCATCTTCACGGACGTGCCGTCGAGGTCGAGGTGGACGCTCTGCGCGGTCGGCGCCCATACGGCGAGGGTCGGCCTGCCGTCGTGGAAGGTCGGCCCGAGGTCGGCCTTCGTCGCGCCGGGGTACAGGTCGTCCAGCACGCCGGCGATCTGCACGCCGGTCGCGGCCAGGACGGCGCCGTTCGCGGCCCGCTGGGTGGCGACGAGCTGCCCGGCGAGCGCGCCGCGCACCCGGTCCCGGTCGCGCGGGTCGACGGACCAGGCGGTGTAGTCCTTCAGGTGCGGGAACTTCGCCTTCTGGGCGTCGGTCAGGGTGGTCTTGGTCAGTCGCAGCCAGCGCTCGTCGTCGCTGGTCAGCGCGCCGTCCTTGACGGTGATCGAGCCGTCGTGGGAGGAGAGGAGCTGGGTGGAGGCGGCGCCGTCGACGCCGTTCCATGCGACGGTGTTCCGGTCGATCCAGATCGCCTTGGAGGTGGTCAGGTCGAGCGCGGCCGCGCTGCCGGCCGGCTGGGGCAGCAGGTGCTCCTCCTGGCCGTTCAACAGCCACACCTCGTGGCCGTCGGCCTTGAGGTCCAGGGACTGGTCGGTGGGCAGGTCCTTGTCGTCGCCCTTGTGGAGGATGTAGCTGAGACTGGTGGCACCCGCGCCGAGCGGCACCTCGAAGACCGCGCCATAGGCATCAGTCTTCACCGGCTTCAGCGGGTTCGGCCAGTCGGTGGGGTTCGCCGCGCCGGTCCAGACGTGCAGACCCCAGCCGTCGTAGTTCCCGTCGGCCCGGTGGTAGTGCAGGACCGCCTTGGTGGTGTCCTGGGCGGGGTAGTCCGGCTTCCGGGTGAGGACGTCGGCCTTGCCCTGCTCGATCCACACCTCACCCGTCCGGGTGACGTCGATCGACCGGTCGGCGGAGACGTCCTTGTCGCCGTCCTTGTCGATGACCAGGAAGCCGACGTTCGAGGCGCCGGACTTGAGCTTGACGTAGGCGAAGGCGCCGTAGGCGTCGCGGCCCACGAAGGGGTGGCTGGCCGGCCAGTTCGTGGCCTCGCCGTCGGCGAGGTCGCCCCAGGCGTACAGGCCCCAGTTGTCGTAGTCGCCGTCGGTGCGCTTGTAGTGGACGACCGCGTAGTCGCGGGAGGAGGCCGTGGGGACCTCGGGCGCGGGCGGGGTGCCGGTGCTGCTGCTCGCCGTGGCGCTCGCGGTGTGCCCGGCGGAGTCGACGACGACGGCCTTGTAGCGCAGCGCGGTGCCGGCGGGCACGTCCTCGTCGAGGGTCTGGGTGACCTGGTAGGGGGCGTGGTCGGCGGAGCCGAGCGTCTTCCACCTGCCGTTGCCCACCTGGGCGGCGAAGACGACCCGGTTGAGCTGTCCGCCGTCGACGCCGGCCTTGAGGACGACCGTCCCGGTGGCGCCGGCGGCCGGCGCGGTCAGGGTGATCTCCGGCGCTGCGGCGGGCGCGGGGAGGGCGCCGGCGGCCCGGTAGACGACGGCGGAGCCGGCCGGGACGGTGACGGTGACCTTCTTGTCGCCGTCGGACCGCACGGTGCCGGTGGCCCGGTAGACGCCCCGGTACGTCCTGTCCGCCGATCCGGTCGCGAAGGTCGCCGTCCGTTCCTCGCCGGCGTTGTTGAAGGCGACGACGTACTCCTGGCCGCTGCGGGCGTCGGTGCGGGTGAAGGCGTAGACGCCGGGCCCGTCGGCCGCGTACCGCTCGGTCTGCACTCCGTCGGTCAGGGCCGGGTTGGCCCGGCGCAGCTTCGCGAGCGCGGCGATCTGCCGGTACAGCGGGGCCTTGGTGTCGTAGGCGGCACTCGCGTGGGTGCGGTCGGTGCCGATCTCGTCGTCGTCCAGGTAGTCGGCGACCTTCGAGGCGAACATGGTCTGGCGGGCGTCCTTGTCGCCGCCGGGGCCGGTGAAGCCCTGCTCGTCGCCGTAGTAGACGACCGGGTTGCCCCGGCTGAGGAACATCAGCTCGTTGGCGAGCCTGTCCTTCGCCAGGATCTCGGCGTCGGTGGCCTTCGGGTTGTCCTGCTTCAGGAAGTACCCGATGCGGCCCATGTCGTGGTTGCCGAGGAAGGTGACCTGCTCGTACGCGTTGGCCTTGTCGGTCGTGTACTTGTAGTCGTCACCGAAGACGCCCGCGAGCTTCTGCGCGCTGCCGCCCTGGGAGGCGTAGGAGCGGGCCGCGTCCTGGAAGGGGAAGTCGAGGGTGGCGTCGAGGCGGCCCTGGGTGACGTACGGGGAGGTGACGGAGGTGTCGGCGGAATAGACCTCGCCGAACATGAAGAAGTTCTTCCGCCCGTGCCGGGCCGCGTACCGGTCCAGTGCGGTGGCCCACTGGGTCCAGAACTCCATGTTCACGTGCTTGACGGTGTCGATGCGGAACCCGTCGACGCCGAAATCCTTCACCCAGCGCTGGTAGATCCTCTCCATGCCGCTGACGACCTCGGGGCGCTCGGTCCACAGGTCGTCGAGGCCGGAGAAGTCGCCGTAGGTGGTGGACTCGCCCGCGTAGGTGGAGTCGCCCCGGTTGTGGTACATCGTCGGGTCGTTGAGCCAGGACGGGACCTTGGACCCGCTCATGACCTGCGGGGTGCGCGGGAAGGAGCCGGCGTCCACGGCCGGGAACCTCCGGCGCCCGTCGGCGTGGTCGGCGTCGTCGAAGGGCCGGCCGTCCTTGGTCAGGTACGGGAAGGCGCCCTTGGAGAGGTAGTCGTACGACTTCTCCTTGTAGTCCACGACGTCGGCGGTGTGGTTGGTGATGACGTCGAAGAAGACCTTCATGCCCTTGGCGTGCGCCTTGGCGATGAGGGTCTGGAGGTCCTTGTTGGTCCCGAAGTGCGGGTCGACCTGGGTGAAGTCGGTGATCCAGTAGCCGTGGTAGCCGGCGGAGGCGTTGGCGCCGGTGCCCTGCACCGGGCGGTTCTTGAAGATCGGCGCCATCCAGATGGCGGTGGTGCCGAGGCCCTTGACGTAGTCGAGGCGCCGGGTCAGGCCCTTGAGGTCGCCGCCCTGGTAGAAGCCCTTGTCGGTGGGGTCGTAGCCGGTGTTGAGCCGGGAGCCGGTGAGTCCGCCCCGGTCGTTGGAGGTGTCACCGTTGGCGAACCGGTCGGGCATGACGAAGTAGAACTGCTCGCGGGTGTCGTCGTGCCGGGCGGGCACGGCGGCGAGGGTCGCGTCCGAGGGGGGTGCGGGCGGGGTGGCGGCCCGGGCCGCCGGCGCCTGGATCAGGGCGGCGGCGAGGGCCAGGCCGGTGAGGGCGGCGGCCCTTCCTCTGCGATGCGGCGTACGGCGCGTGCGCGGCGCCGGCCATCTCGGTATCACGGCTCGTGACTCCTAGGGGGATTGCGGCGGGGAGTTTGCTGCAAGGGGTGTGAAACCTCCCGTAAGAGGTTTCACACCCCGTCAGGAAGGCGGATCAGCAGCTCGACTTGCCGGCGTAGATCGCCAGGGCCGTGTTCGAGCCGAGGGTGGCGGTGAACTGTCCGCTGGAGTTCACGCTCACCGTGGTGTTGTTCTGGACGTTGCAGTACGTCCCGGCGGGCAGGGACGTCTGGTAGGTGCGGGTCAGCGACGAGGACTCGTGGTTGATCGCCACGTAGCCCTTGCCGCCCCGGCCGAACGCGATGGCGTCGTTGCCGTTGTCCCACCAGTTGACGACCGCCTGGCCGCGGGTCGCGTTGCGGAAGGCGACCATGCGGATGATCTCCGGCCAGGCGTGCTGGCACTTCCAGCCGTCCTGCCAGCAGGCGTTCACCTGGCCGCCGTTGGGCGGGCCCGCGTCGGCGTCCGACCACTCGTAGCCGGAGTTGACGTCGGGGGCGCCGTAGGGCCAGGCGAGCATGAAGACGTTGGCCAGCGTGTAGTCGGCGCCGCTCTTGTAGTTCAGCGTGCTGCCGTTGCGCTCGGTGTCGTGGTTGTCCACGAAGACGCCGGCGGCCGAGTTGCTCAGGTAGCCCCAGCCCTCGCCGTAGTTGGTGAGGTACGCGAGCTTCTCGCTGGTGAAGACGCGCTTGAGGTCGTAGGCGTAGCGGAACTCCTGGACGTCTCCGTTGCCGGTGTACTCGGCGGGCTGGACGGCCTCGCCCGCGCCGTAGATCATCTCCTGCTTCCAGTAGACCGACGGGTTGGTCAGGCGGCTCTTGACGTCGGCGAGGTCGTCGGCGGGGATGTGCTTGGCCGCGTCGATGCGGAAGCCGTCGACGCCGAGGGTGAGCAGGTCGTTCAGGTAGCCGGCGATCGTCTTGCGGACGTACTCCTCGCCGGTGTCCAGGTCGGCGAGGCCGACGAGTTCGCAGTGCTGCACGTTCCAGCGGTCGGAGTAGTTCGACACCGGGGAGGTGCAGTCGTCGAAGTCGGAGGAGGAGTACAGGCCCGGGTAGGTGTACTTCGTGTACGGCGAGCCGCCGGTGCCGGTGCCGCCGCCCGCCGACATGTGGTTGACCACCGTGTCGACGACGACCTTCACACCGGCCGCGTGGCAGGTGTTCACCATGTTCCGGAACGCCGTGCGGTCGCCGAGGCGGCCCGCGATCTTGTACGACACCGGCTGGTACGACGTCCACCACTGCGATCCCTGTATGTGCTCGGCGGGTGGGGAGACCTGGACGTAGCCGTACCCGGCGGGGCCGAGGGTGGTGGTGCACTCCTTGGCCACCGAGGCGTAGTTCCACTCGAAGAGAACGGCGGTGACGTCCTTGGTGCCGGGCGGGGAGGCCTCGGCGGTGGTCGGGGTCATGCCAACCAGAGCTGCGGCCGTGAGGGCGACCGCCTTGGGGAGGGTTCTGCGTGCCATGTGGGGATCCTTCGACGTTGAAGGCAAGGACCGCTGAAGGCGCTTGCTGAAATCTTTCAGCAAACTTGCGGTGACGCAGATGTTAAAGGCCCGCCGCCCGAAAGGCAGCGGGCCGTAGTGAAGTTCATGCAAGAACTTTCAGGCGAGGCGTCAGCCGGGCTCGCCCGGCCCGCTCTCAGTCCGCCGTCGTCCACCACACGGTGGTGTCGGCGGGCAGCTTCGCCTCGCCGCCGGTCTCGGCGATCTCCCCGCTGGCGAGCAGCACACGGCCGTACGCCGGGGTCGTCACCGACTCGCCCGTGGTGTTCGCGACGCACACGAAGTCGCCGCGCCGGAAGGCCAGGACGCCCTCGGGCGCCCGCAGCCACTCCACCGCGTCACCGGCGCCCAGGTCCGGGTGCGAGCGGCGCGCCCGCAGCGCGGCCCGGTACAGCTCCAGCGTCGAACCGGGCACGCCCGTCTGCGCCTCCACGCTCAGCTCGGCCCAGCCCGCCGGCTGCGGGAGCCAGCTGCCGCCGCTGCCGAAGCCGTACGACGAGCCCTCCCGGGTCCACGGGATCGGCACCCGGCAGCCGTCGCGGAAGCCGTCCTGGCCGGCGCCCCGGAAGTACGCCGGGTCCTGGCGCACCTCGTCGGGCAGGTCCACGACGTCCGGCAGGCCGAGTTCCTCGCCCTGGTAGACGTACGCCGAGCCGGGCAGCGCCAGCATCAGCAGGGTGGCCGCCCGGGCGCGGCGCAGGCCCAGTTCACGGTCGCCCGCCGTGCGGATCTGGGTGCCGAGGCCGGGCGGGTTGGCGAAGCGGGTGGCGTGCCGGGTGACGTCGTGGTTGGACAGCACCCAGGTGGCGGGGGCACCGACCGGGCGCATGGCCTCCAGGGTGCGGTCGATCACCCCGCGCAGCTCGGCCGCGTCCCACTCCGTGGCCAGGTACTGGAAGTTGAAGGCCTGGTGGAGCTCGTCGGGGCGGACGTAGTTGGCGGTGCGCTCGACGGTCGGGGTCCAGGCCTCGGCCACGAAAATGCGCCCGCCCGTCTCCCACCACCGCCCTTCTGACGAAGGCCCTTCGGGCCCCCTTTTGTCCGCATACTCGTCGAGGATCGTGCGCCACTGCCGGTAGATCGCGTGCACGCCGTCCTGGTCGAAGAACGGCATGACATCGTTGCCCAGCAGTTTGAGCTGGTCGTGGGAGCCGAGGTCGGGCAGGCCCTCGGCCTTGACCAGGCCGTGGGCGACGTCGATGCGGAAGCCGTCCACGCCCATGTCCAGCCAGAACCGCAGGATGGAGCGGAACTCGTCGCCGACGGCCGGGTGTTCCCAGTTGAAGTCGGGCTGCTCGGGGGCGAAGAGGTGCAGGTACCACTCGCCGGGCGCGCCGTCGGGTTCCGTGACCCTGGTCCAGGCCGGGCCGCCGAAGATGGACTCCCAGTCGTTGGGCGGGAGTTCGCCGTCCTTCCCCTTGCCGGGGCGGAAGTGGTAGCGCTCGCGCAGCGGGGAGCCGGGGCCCTCGGCGAGGGCGCGCTTGAACCACTCGTGCTGGTCGGAGGAGTGGTTGGGGACGAGGTCCACGATGATGCGCAGGCCGTTCGCGTGGGCGTCGCGGATCAGCGCGTCGGCGTCGAGCAGGGAGCCGAACATCGGGTCCACGGCGCGGTAGTCGGCGACGTCGTAGCCGGCGTCGGCCTGCGGGGAGGCGTAGAAGGGGCTGAGCCACACGGCGTCGACGCCGAGGTCACGCAGGTAGGGCAGACGGGAGCGTACGCCCTCCAGGTCGCCCATGCCGTCGCCGTTGCTGTCGGCGAAGCTGCGCGGATAGACCTGGTAGATGACCGCGTCCCGCCACCAGTCGCGGCGGTCGGCGACGGTGGCGACGGCGGAGTGGCGGGCCGGTGCGGCAGGTGGCTGCTGGCTCATGGCGTCCTTGATACGTAACAGGGGCATGGTGGTCGGGCGGTGGGTGCGGCGGGCGGCCGGGCGGGACTGCGAGGCGGGCCGCGGTGGCAGCGGGGTCGGAAGGCCACGGCGGCCCGCCTGGTCGGGTGCGGGCCTCAGCCCTTGGTGCCGCCGGCGGTGAGACCGGTGACGAGGTTCCTCTGCACGAGGTAGAAGAACACGGTCACGGGTATCGCGATCAGCACCGCGGTGGCGGCCATGTAGTTCCACTGGGCGTCGTGCTCGCTGACGAAGGTCTGCAGGCCGACGGCGAAGGTGTACTTGGAGTCGTCCAGCAGGAAGGTGGTCGCGAAGGCGACCTCGCCGACGGCGGTGATGAAGTTGTAGAACGCCGCCACGGCCAGGCCCGGGCGGGCCAGCGGGAGGATGAGCCGGAAGAAGGTGCCGAACGGGCTCAGCCCGTCCACGCGCCCGGCCTCGTCGATCTCGAAGGGGATGGTGTCGAAGTACCCCTTGAGCAGCCAGGCGCTGTACGGCACCGCGGTGGTGCAGTTGATGAGGATCAGCGCCCAGTAGGTGTCGATGAGGCCGAGTTCGCTGAAGATCTCGTACATCGGCACGATCAGGACGGCGATCGGGAAGGCCTGGGTGAGCAGCAGGACCCACATCAGCTGCTTGTAGCCGGGGAAGCGCATGCGGGAGACCGCGTAGCCGGTGGTGGCGGCGACGAGGACACCGACGAGGGTGGTGCCGAGGGCCACGATCATCGTCGACTTGAACCAGTCGAGGAAGCCGGTGTGCTCCAGCACGAAGCTGTAGTTGGAGAAGGTCAGCTTGCCCGCGATCTCGCCCGGGTGCAGGTAGTCCTCCTTGTCCGGGCCGAGGGACAGGTAGAACAGCCAGGCCACCGGGGCCAGGGCGATCAGGCTCGCCACGACGAGGCCGCCGTGCAGCAGGGCGGCGCCGACCGGGCCTCGCTCGCCGCGCCGGCGGACGCGGCGCCGGGGCGCGGGCGCGGGGGCCGGGGCGGTCTCGGTCTTGTCCAGGGTGGTGGTGCTCATGGCGGCGGCTCCTGCGGCGTCAGACGGCGAGCTGGTCATTGCGCTTCAGCCAGCGGAAGTAGAAGGAGGTGAAGACGGTCAGGATCGACAGCAGCAGCACGCCGTACGCGGCCGACTGGGCGAAGTCGCGCGGCTGCTGGCCGAAGCCCAGGGCGTAGGCCCAGGTGACGAGGATCTGGGCGTCCGGGGCGGAGTTCTTGCCGAACAGCAGGAAGATGATGACGAACTGGTTGAAGGTCCAGATGATGCCGAGCAGCACGACGGTGGAGCTGACCGAGCGCAGCCCGGGCAGGGTGACGTGCCGGAACCGCTGCCAGGCGGTGGCGCCGTCCATCTCCGCGGCCTCGTAGAGCGTGGAGTCGATGGACTGCAGGCCGCCGAGCAGGGAGAGCATCATGAACGGCACACCGCACCAGGTGTTGACCATGATCGCGGAGAACCGCTGCCAGAAGGTGTCCTCCAGCCACCCCGGCTGGGGCAGGTGGAGGCTGCCGAGGAGCTGGTTGAGCACGCCGGAGTCGGCGAGCATGATCCGCCAGGAGAAGACGGTGACGAAGGTCGGCACGGCCCAGGGCAGGACGAGCAGCAGCCGGTAGACGGTACGGCCGCGCAGCTTCTGGTTGAGCATGAGCGCGAGGCCGAGGCCGATGGTGTAGTGCAGGGCCACGCAGGCGACCGTCCAGAACACGGTCCACAGGAAGTGGGACCAGAACCGGTCGTACGCCGTCGGGCCGAACAGGATGTCCTGGTAGTTGTCCAGGCCGATGAACGTGTAGGTGGCGTCGATGTGGTTGACGCCGATCGTCCGCGCCGAGTTGAGGCTGTTGGCGTCGGTGAGGGTGAGGTAGAAGCCCCGCACCAGCGGATAGCCCACGAGGACACCGAGCACGACGACCACCGGGGCGATCATCGCGTAGGCGTACCAGTACTTCTGGAAGCCGTTTCTGACGCGCTGCCCCAGCCCGGGACGAGGCGCGCGGTCACCGCGGCGCTTGCCGGTCGCGCGGTCGATGGCGACTGTCATGGTTCGACACCTTCAAACGTTCAACGGGTTGGGCTGGGCACAGGGCGGTGGCCGCCGGACCCTTCCCCCTGTGCGCGCAGGGAGGATCCGACGGCCACGCGGACTCACTTGCTGAAGCCGTCGACCAGCTTGGAGATGGCCAGCTCGGCGTTGCCCAGGCCCTTGTCCAGCGACTCCTTGCCGCCGGCGACCTTGGGCAGCTCGGTGTCGAGCGGGCCCCACAGGGAGCTGTACTCGGGCAGCGCCGGGCGGGGCTGCGCGGCGGCCAGGACGCCCTGGTAGCCGGCGATGCCCGGGTCGGTCTTGACCTTGTCGGTGTAGGCGTCGGAGCGGGTGGGCAGCGTGGAGTTCTTCAGCGCGATGGTCTCCTGGGCCTGCGCCGAGGTCATGTACTGCACGAACTTCAGGGCCGCCTGCTGGTGGGCCTTGTCGGAGCCGGCGTAGACCGAGAGGTTGTGGCCGCCGGTCGGGGCGCCCGCCTTGCCGGTGGAGCCGGCCGGGACGGTGGCGATGCCGAGGTTCGACTTGTCCTTGAAGGCGCTGCCCTTGTAGAAGTTCGTGATCTCCCAGGGACCCTGGATGATCGCGGCGACCTTGCCGTTGACGAACGCGTCCTGGATGTGGGCGTAGGCGTCGGCGGTGGCGTCGGCCTTGTGCAGGCCCTTGCCGGAGAACAGGCTCAGCCAGGTGCCGTAGGCCTTCTTGGCGGTGGCCGAGTTCACGGTGATCTTCTTGGCGGCGACGTCGACGGTGTCGGTGCCCTCGCCGTAGAGGAAGGTCTGGGCGTAGTAGGCCTGGGTGGAGCCCCAGTAGCCGTCGACCTTGGCCTTGTCCTTGATCTTGGCGGCGTCGGCCTTCAGCTCGTCCCAGGTCTTGGGGGCCTCGGTGATGCCGGCCTTCTTGAACAGGGCCTTGTTGTAGACGAGCGCGAGGGTGTCGGTGACGAACGGCACGCCGTAGGTCTTGCCCTCGTACTGCGCCTGCTTGATCAGGTTCGGCTCGAACTTGCCCTGCTCGGCGAGGGCCTCGGTGCCGTCCAGCGGCAGGAAGTAACCCTTCTTGGCGAAGGCCGGGGTCCAGCCGACCTCGGAGCGCAGCACGTCCGGGGCGCCCGTGGCACCGGCGGCGGTGTCGAACTTGTTCTGCGCCTGGTCGAAGGGCACGTTGACGTACTTGACCTTGATGTTCTTGTTGGCGGCCTCGAACTGCTGGACCAGGGCCTTGTACGTCGGTGCCTCATTGGTGGCGTTGGAGGTGTCCCACCAGGTGATGGTGACCGGGCCGTCCGACTTCCCGCTGTCGCTGTCGCTCCCGCCGCACGCCGTCGCCGTGAGGGCGAGGGACGCCACCAGCGCGGAGGCCGCTATGCCACGCCGCATGAGTTCTCCTTGAGGGTTAAGCCCGAGTGGTACAGAGGGCGGTCCCGTCCGCCTCTGCGACTTGCCGACTGCGCCGTTGCCGCGGCCGGGCGACTGGGAACGTAACAGCGATGTAAGCGCGGCGAAAGACCTTGCAGAAAAAAAGTGCAAGGGGACACGATGGTTACCCCGTCGTGACCGCCCGTCGACCGGGACGCAACCCGGAGACACAAGGGCTGAGCGGTGTGGACGGTACGTGTGCAAGACTTGCAAGCTCTTGCCACCATGAATCCCGAGGGAGCGCGATGACGCAGCAACCCACGGCAGGCCGTGCGCCCGCCCGCGCCCGGCGTCCGGCCGGTGTGCAAGGGGAGATACGACCGGTACAGTCCAGTGGCGTGACCACACGGCTTGCCGACATCGCTGCGCAGGCGGGGGTGAGCGAAGCGACCGTCAGCCGGGTCCTCAACGGGAAGCCGGGCGTCGCCGCCACCACCCGCCAGTCCGTGCTCGCCGCGCTGGACGTGCTCGGCTACGAGCGCCCGGTGCGGCTGCGGCAGCGCAGCGAGGGTCTGGTGGGGCTGATCACGCCGGAGCTGGAGAACCCGATATTCCCGGCCCTGGCCCAGGTCATCGGCCAGGCGCTGACCCGCCAGGGCTACACGCCGGTGCTCGCCACGCAGACCCCGGGCGGGTCGACGGAGGACGAGCTGACCGAGATGCTGGTGGACCGCGGGGTCGCCGGGATCATCTACGTCTCCGGGCTGCACGCGGACACCACCGCCGACATGCAGCGCTATGAGCGGCTGCGTGCCCAGGGCGTGCCGTTCGTGCTGGTGGACGGCTTCTCGCCGAAGGTGCAGGCGCCGTTCATCTCCCCCGACGACCGGGCGGCGATGGCGCTCGCGGTGACCCACCTGGTGTCGCTGGGGCACACCCGGATCGGGCTGGCGCTGGGGCCGAAGCGGTTCGTGCCCGTGCAGCGCAAGATCGAGGGCTTCGTCCGGGCCGTCCACGACCAGCTGGGCCTGCCCGTGCAGACCGTCGAGACGGAGCTGGTGCAGCACTCGCTGTACACGCTGGAGGGCGGCCAGGCGGCGGCGACGGCGCTGATCGAGCGGGACTGCACGGCCGTGGTTTGCGCCAGCGACATGATGGCGCTGGGCGCCATACGGGCGGCCCGGCAGCGGGGCCTGGAGGTCCCCCGGGACGTGTCCGTGGTCGGGTTCGACGACTCCCCGCTGATCGCCTTCACCGACCCGCCGCTGACCACGGTCCGCAAGCCGGTCCCGGCGATGGGGCAGGCCGCGGTGCGCACCCTGCTGGAGGAGATCGGCGGGACCCCGGCACCGCACAGCGAGTTCGTGTTCATGCCGGAACTGGTGGTCCGCGGATCCACCGCCTCGGCCCCGCACGTCCTCCGTGCGTCGTAGAAGGTGCGCCGCGGACCCGACCTTGGGATGATCGGCCGGGGAAGCCGCATCTGGCAGACTCTGTGCCTATGAGTGACTCGACCGTGACAGGGCCGGAAGGGCGCGAGCAGGTGGCCGTTCCGGGAACCGTCACGGGCGAGGACCGACCCGGTCCGCTGGACCGCCTGCGCCGCCCCCGGCGGCCCCGGCTGTGGTTCGAGATCCTTCTGATCGCGGTGAGTTACTGGACGTACTCGCTGATCCGCAACGCGGTGCCGGAGCAGCGGGGCGAGGCGCTGCGCAACGCCGACTGGATCTGGCGCACCGAGCACACGCTCGGCGTCGCCGTCGAGCAGTCGGTCAACCACGCCGTCAACTCGGTGTCTTGGCTCATCGTGGGGATGAACTACTACTACGCCACCCTGCACTTCGTCGTCACCCTCGGTGTCCTGGTGTGGCTGTACCGGTGGCATCCCGGCCGGTACGCGGCCACCCGGATGGTGCTGTTCGCGACCACGGGTGTGGCCCTGGTCGGTTACTACCTGTTCCCGCTCGCGCCGCCCCGGCTGATGCGCGGCGGGTACTTCGTGGACACCGTGACGGTGCACCACACCTGGGGGTCGATGGCCTCCGGCGACCTCAAGCACATGTCGAACCAGTACGCGGCGATGCCGTCGATGCACATCGGCTGGTCGCTGTGGTGCGGGCTGACGATCTTCGCGCTGGCCTCGGTGCCGTGGGTGCGGGTGCTGGGGCTGCTGTATCCGGCGGCCACCCTGCTGGTGATCGTCGCCACGGCCAACCACTTCTGGCTGGACGCGGTGGGCGGGGTGCTCTGCCTGGGCTTCGGCTGCGCGGTGGCCCGGGTCTGGTACGGCCGCCTGCCGCACGCGCTGCCCCGGCTGGTGCCGGCCCGGCCGCCCGCGCCGGCTCAGGCCCTGTCGTCGTAGAACAGCTCCTCCACCACCGTGCGCGCCCGGCGGGTGGTACGGCGGTAGGCGTCCAGCATGTCCCCGGCGTGCCCGGCGCCGTGGCCCAGGTAGCGGCCGACGGCGGCCAGCTCGCGCGGCTCAGTCGGGAAGGTGTCCCCGGCCCGGCCGCGGACCAGCATCACCGCGTTGCGCACCCGGGTGGCCAGCACCCACGCCTCGTCCAGGATCTCGGCGTCCTCCGCGGCCAGCAGCCCGGCCTCGCGGGCGGCGGCCAAAGCCTGCCGGGTGCGGGTGGTGCGCAGGCCGGGAACGCGGTGGCCGAGCCGGAGCTGGAGCAGCTGCACGGTCCACTCGACGTCGGACAGGCCGCCGGGGCCGAGCTTGGTGTGCAGCTTGGGGTCGGCGCCGCGGGGCAGCCGCTCGGACTCCATGCGGGCCTTGAGCCGGCGGATCTCGCGGACCGCGTCCTCGCCGAGGCCCTTGGCCGGGTAGCGCAGCGGGTCGATCAGCTCCACGAACCGCCGGGCCAGGTCCTCGTCGCCGGCGACCGGCTCGGCGCGCAGCAGCGCCTGCGACTCCCAGACCAGGGACCAGCGGCGGTAGTACGCCTCGTACGACTTCAGGGTGCGCACCAGCGGGCCCGACTTGCCCTCCGGGCGCAGGTCGGCGTCGATGAGCAGCGGCGGGTCGGCGCTGGGCAGCTGGAGCAGGCGGCGCATCTCGGCGACCACCCTGTTCGCCGCCGCGGCCGCCTCGTGCTCGTCCACGCCGTCCCGGGGCTCGTGCACGAACAGCACGTCCGCGTCGGAGCCGTAGCCCAGCTCGTGGCCGCCGAAGCGGCCCATCCCGATGATCGCGAACCGGGTGGGCAGGGTGTCGCCCCAGCCGTCCCGGACGACCGCGCGCAGGGTGCCGGCGAGGGTGGCCGCGGTCAGGTCGGAGACGGCCGCGCCGACCCGGTCCACCAGGGCGCCCTGGTCGGCCTCGACGGGGCTGGTCTCGGTGCCGTAGGAGCTGACGATGTCGGCGGCGGCGGTGCGGAACAGCTCGCGGCGGCGGACGCCACGGGCCGCGGTGACGCCCTGCGCGGCGTTCTCGGCGCGGCCCACGGCCGCCATGATCTCCTGCTCCAGCTGGGCGCGGTCGCGGGGGGCCAGGCCGCCGCCGAGGGCCGCCGGGCCGGCGCCGGTGCCGTCGCCGAGGAGGGCGACCGCCTCGGGCGCGCGCATCAGCAGGTCGGGGGCGAGGCGGCCCGCCGACAGGACGCGGGCCAGGTTCTCGGCCGCCGCGCCCTCGTCGCGCAGCAGCCGCAGGTACCAGGGTGTCTTGCCGAGCGCGTCGGAGACCTTGCGGAAGTTCAGCAGGCCGGCGTCGGGGTCGGCGGAGTCGGCGAACCAGCCCAGCAGGACCGGGAGCAGGGTGCGCTGGATCGCCGCCTTGCGGGTCACGCCGGAGGCCAGGGCCTCCAGGTGGCGCAGGGCGGCGGCCGGGTCGGCGTAGCCGAGCGCCTCCAGCCGTTCGCGGGCGGCCTCGGGGCGCAGCCGGGCCTCGCCGGGGGCGAGTTGGGCGACCGCGTCGAGCAGCGGGCGGTAGAAGAGCTTCTCGTGCAGCCGGCGTACGACGCCGGTGTGCCGCTTCCACTCGCGGTTCAGCTCGGCCACCGGGTCGGTGCGCAGGCCCAGGGAGCGGCCGAGGCGGCGCTGGTCCGGCTCGGCCTCGGGGACGAGGTGGGTGCGGCGCAGCCGGTACAGCTGGATGCGGTGCTCCATGGAGCGCAGGAAGCGGTACGCCTCGTCCAGGCGGGCGGTGTCCTCGCGGCCGACGTAGCCGCCGGCGGCCAGGGCCTGGAGGGCGTCCAGGGTGGTGCCGCTGCGCAGGCTCGGGTCGGTACGGCCGTGCACCAGCTGCAGGAGCTGGACGGCGAACTCGACGTCGCGCAGACCGCCGGGGCCCAGCTTGAGTTCCCTCTCGACCTCGGCGGCGGGGATGTTCTCGACCACGCGGCGGCGCATCTTCTGGACGTCGGCCACGAAGTTCTCGCGCTCGGCCGCCTTCCAGACGAGGGGTTCGAGGGCGTCGACGTACGCCTGGCCGAGCGCGGTGTCGCCGGCCACCGGGCGGGCCTTGAGGAGGGCCTGGAACTCCCAGGTCTTCGCCCAGCGCTGGTAGTAGGCGAGGTGGCTGCTGAGGGTGCGCACGAGGGGGCCGTTGCGGCCCTCGGGGCGCAGGTTGGCGTCCACCGGCCAGATGGAGCCCTCGACGGTCGTCTCGGAGCAGATCCGCATCAGGTGGGAGGCGAGTTTCGTGGCGGACCGGAGGGCCTGGTGCTCGGGGACGCCCTCGGCCGGCTCCGCCACGAAGATCACGTCCACGTCGGAGACGTAGTTCAGCTCGTGGCCGCCGCACTTGCCCATCGCGATCACCGCGAGGCGGCAGGCGGCGGCGTCCTCGGGTGCGGCGCGTTCGGCCAGGGACAGGGCGGTGCGCAGGGTGGCGGTGGCCAGGTCGGCGAGTTCCGCGGCGGTCTCGGCGACGTCCGTGGTGCCGCAGACGTCCCGGGCGGCGATGGACAGCAGGCAGCGGCGGTAGGCGATGCGCAGGGAGACCGGGTCGGTGGCCTCGGCCAGGCCGCGTTCGAACTCCGTGACGCCGGGGTGGAGGTCGTGCGGCTCGTACGTGACCAGGGCGTGCCAGTCGCCGGGGTGGCGGGCCAGGTGGTCGGCCAGGGCGGCGGAGGCGCCGAGGATGCCGAGGAGGCGGTCGCGGAGGGGCTTGGCCGCGATCAGGGTGTCCAGCAGCTCGCGGTGGGCGGTGGGCCCGGGCTGGGCCTCCAGGAGGCGGACCAGGCCGTGCAGGGCGAGGTCGGGGTCGGCGGTGGCGCCGAGGGCTTCCAGGAGGACGGGGTCGTCGCGGACGGGGGCCAGTTCGGGGCCGTCGAGGAGGCGCTCGGCGGCGGATGGGTCGGTGAAGCCGTGCCGCAGCAGACGGGTGAAGGTACTGCTCCTGCGCCCCGGCGTCATGTCCGTGACCTCCCCTGGCATACGTCTCGGATCGCACTCGTCCTGGCCAGAGCCTAACCGGAGGGGGCGGGGGCGGCTTCGCGGGCGGGGGGTTGGCTCGGCGTCCCTGCGCGGCAGCGCGGCGCGCCCGCCGTGCCCACGGCAACCCATCCCGGTGCGCCGCGGCATGCGGTGGGCCGGGGCGGGGGCGGCTTCGCGCGCGGGTGACCGGCTCGGCGTTCGCGCGGGGTGGGGCGGCGCGCCCGCCGTACCCGCGGCAACCGGCCCCAGTACGCCGCGACGTGCGGCACACCCGCCATGCCAGCGGCAACCGGTCCCGGTAGGCCGTGGCGTACGGCGCGCCTGCGGTGGACCGGGGCGGCTTCGCGCGCGGGTGGCCGACTCGCCCTCCCCGCGCGGCAGCGCGGCGCGCCCGCCGTACCCGCGGCAGCCGGTCCGGAGCGCCGTGGCGTGCGGCGCACCCGCCATGCCTGCGGCAACCGGTCCCGGTGCGCCGTGGCTGTGGTGGGCGGGGGCGGGTGGTGTCCGGGGTCCGCCCGGGGGTCTGGGGGGGTGGGTCGTCGGAGTTCGCCGGCTCCTGTGGGCGGGGGCGAACCGGCGCGTCCCCTTCCCGTCGTGCGCGGGCCCGGGTCAGGGGGCGGCCCGGTCGGTGGTGTCGCGCTGGTGCGGGAGGCTTGTCCGCAGGAGGTCGTGGAGCGTCTCGGCCGCGGTGGGCGCCGCGTCCCCGCAGCAGTTGTTGAAGAGGATGTGCAGTTCGTCCGTGGCCTCCGCCAGGGCCTGGATGCGGGGCAGCCATTCGGTCAGCTCCCGCTCGGTGTAGGCGTGGCGGAAGCGCTCCTCCTTCGTGCCCTTCCCCCAGTGGGGGCTGCGGCCGTGGAAGCGGATCACGGCGAGGTCGGAGGTGGTCACGGGGGCGGTCTGCACGCCCTCGTAAGTGTCGGTGGCCACGGCGGTCGCGTCCAGGTCCGCGAGGAAGGCGGTCGTACGGTCCGCCTGGTCGGGGTGCCACCAGGCGGGGTTGCGGAACTCCACCGCGAACGGCCAGTCGTGGGCGCGTTCGCGTGCGGTGCGGATGAAGGCCTCGGCCTTCGGGCCGGGGGCGAGGGAGGGCGGGTACTGGAAGAGGACGGTGCCCAGGCGGGCGGAGCGGTGGAGGGGGGCCAGCGCTTCGGCGTAGCGGGCCCAGACCTCGGCGTGCAGGTCCTCGTCCCGGGGGTGGCCGCGCAGGTCCGGCGGGAGGGCGGCGGGGCGGGTGGGGTGGCCGGTGAGGAGGGAGAACGCCTTGACGTCGAAGCGGAAGCCGGGGGGTGTGCGCTCGGCCCACAGGGCGGTGGTGCGGGCACTGGGCAGGGCGTAGTACGGGGAGTCGGCCTCGACCAGCGGGAAGCGGGTCGTGTAGTGCCGCAGCCGCTTCTCCGTGTCGCGGTGGCCGGGCGGATACCAGCCGCTCCTGAGCAGGTCAGGGTCGGTCCAGCCGCAGGTGCCGATGAGGATCTTCGCCATGGGAGCCCAAGTACCCGTCGTTCATCCGGTCTTCACCCGCGAGGTTGGCTCGCGTGGGCCGCGGGAATGTCGGCGTGTGCATGCTCTGTCCGCACCGCCAACCGTCCATCCATTCCCCGGAGGTTGATGTGTCCGGCAGTTCTGCTCGTTCGGCGTATCGCCGTGCCCGTACCGCCGTGGCGTCCGCCGCGGCCCTCGCCGTAGCCGCCGTCGGACTGTGGACCGGGCTCGGTGGCGAGTCCGCCCATGCCGCGGGTGCCGTGCCCAGCCCGGACCACGTGGTCGTCGTGGTCTTCGAGAACCATGCGTACAGCCAGGTCATCGGGTCCTCCAGCGCGCCGTACATCAACTCGCTGAAGACCGGGGGCGCCAACCTGACCCAGTCGTACGCCGAGACCCACCCGAGCCAGCCGAACTACTTCGCGCTGTTCTCCGGTTCCACCCAGGGCATCACCGACGACAGCTGCTACACCCCGGGCTTCTCGTCGGCGCCCAACCTCGCCTCCGAGCTGATCGCCGCCGGCCGCACCTGGGCCAGCTACAACGAGACGCTGCCGAGCCAGGGTTCCACGACGTGCAGCAGCGGGAACTACGCCCGCAAGCACAACCCCTGGTTCGGGTTCAGCAATGTGCCGACCTCGACCGCGAAGACCTTCGCGCAGTTCCCGACCGACTACTCGACGCTCCCCCACCTGTCGTTCGTGGTGCCGAACCTGTGCAGCGACATGCACGACTGCTCGGTGTCCACCGGCGACACCTGGCTGAAGAACAACCTGGGCGCCTACGCGACCTGGGCCAAGACCCACAACAGCCTGCTCGTCGTCACCTTCGACGAGGACAACCGGCTGAGCGGCAACCGGATCCCGACCGTGCTCTACGGCCAGCCCGTGACCGCCGGGTCCAGTTCCTCGACCACGTACAACCACTACGACCTGCTGCGCACCCTGGAGGACACCCAGGGCCTGACCACGCACGCGGGCAACGCGGCCACCGCCAAGGACATCACCGGCGTCTGGGCGTCCTGACGTGTACGTAGCGGACAGCCGTGCCAGTACGTCCGCTCAGGGTGCCGTCCGGCCTTCCGCCGGGCGGCGCCGTGCGGCCCTCACCCCCACCGTGCTCGCGCTGGGCACGGTGAGCCTGGTCACCGACGTGTCGTCGGAGATGGTGACGGCGGTGCTGCCGCTGTACCTGGTGACCGGGCTGGGCCTGTCACCGCTGGGCTTCGGACTGCTGGACGGCATCTACAACGGGTTCTCGGCGCTCGTGCGCCTGGTGGGCGGGCACTTCGCCGACCGGGGCGGCGGCCGGCACAAGTGGGTCGCCGGGATCGGCTACGGCATCTCGGCCGTGTGCAAGCCGTTGCTGCTGGTGGCGCACTCCCTGACGCCGATCGGGGTCGTGCTCGCCGCCGACCGGACGGGCAAGGGGCTGCGGACGGCGCCGCGCGACGCGCTGATCTCGCTGTCCAGCACGCCCGAGGCGCGCGGGCGGGCCTTCGGGGTGCACCGGGCGATGGACACCGCCGGGGCCCTGCTCGGGCCGCTGGTGGCGTTCCTCATCCTCCGGGCCACCGTGGACGGGTACGACGCGGTGTTCACCGTCAGCTTCTGTGTCGCCGTGCTGGGCGTCCTGGTGCTGGTCCTGTTCGTGCCGGGCGGCCGGCGCGACGCGGTCCCGGCGGAACGGCCCACGCTGCGGGCGGCGCTCGCCCTGCTGCGCCGCCGCGACCTGCGCCGGATCACCGGCTGCGCGCTGCTGCTGGGCCTGGCCACGGTCAGCGACTCCTTCGTCTACCTGCTGCTCCAGCGCCGACTCGGCGTCCCCGACCGCTGGTTCGCGCTGCTGCCGCTGGGCACGGCCGCCGCGTTCCTGCTGCTGGCGGTGCCGCTCGGCCGGCTCGCGGACCGGGTGGGCCGCTGGACGGTCTTCCTGGCCGGCCACGGCGCCCTGCTCCTGGCCTACGGTCTGCTGCTGACCTCCTGGCACGGCACGGTGCTGCCCGGCCTCGTGCTCGCCCTGCACGGCGGCTTCTACGCGGCCACCGACGGGGTGTTGATGGCCGCCGCCTCCGACAGCGTGCCGGAGGGGCTGCGCTCCTCCGGGCTGGCCGTCGTACAGACCGGGCAGGCGCTGACCCGGTTCGCCTGCTCCCTGCTGTTCGGCGCGGCCTGGACGGTGTGGGGCGACCGGGCGGCGCTGGCCGGGGCGGCGGTGGCGCTGGCCGCGTGCGCTGCGTTCTCCCTCACCCTGCGCCCGAAGGGGACGGTGCCCGCATGACCGTACGCAACCGCGTCCTGATCCTGGCCTCGGCCGTCGCCGTGCTCGCCGCCGTCGCCCTGGCCTCCGTGCTGCACGCCTCCGCGCGGGCGGACCGCCGCAACCACACCCAGGCGGGCGGACCGCGCGTCACCTCGGGCACGGTGACGCTGCACGGCGCCGGGCGGCTGGTGTTCCGGAACATGGCGTGGGGGCCGCACCGGGACGAGCTGACGGCCGTCCCCGCGGACGACCCGGGCGGACCGCGCACCGCCGCCGGCCTCAAGTGCCTGCGTTTCCACGCCGCCTCGGGCACCGGCGTGTGCCTCCAGGCCGTGCACGGACCCGTCTCGGACACCTACCGCGCGCTGATCCTGGACGCCCGGCTGCGGACCGTGGACCGCTACGACGTGCCGGGCATCCCCTCACGCGCCCGGGTCTCCCCCACCGGGCACTTCGCCGCCTGGACGGCGTTCGTGGGCGGCGACTCGTACGCCGGGACCGACTTCTCCACGCGCGCGGCGATCGTGGACACCCGCAGCGGGGAGCTGACTCCGTCCCTGGAGGCGTTCCGGATCGTCAGGGACGGGCGTCCGTACCGGGCGGCGGACGTCAACTTCTGGGGCGTGACGTTCGCCGCCGACGACCGCACCTTCTACGCGACGATGGCCAGCGGGGGGCGGACGTACCTGGTCCGCGGCGACCTGCGCCGCCGTACGGTCACCACGCTGCACACGAACGTGGAGTGCCCGTCCCTGTCGCCGGACGGCACCCGGGTCGCGTACAAGAAGCGGGTCGCGGGGCTGCCGAAGGACGCGCCCTGGCGGCTGTACGTCCTGGACCTGCGGACCATGCGGGAGACTCCGCTCGCCGAGCCGCGCAGCGTGGACGACCAGGCGGTGTGGAAGGACGCCCACACGCTCGTGTACGCGCTGCCCGGGGACTACGGCGCCGACCTGTACGAGGTCCCGGCGGACGGCTCCGGACGGCCGCACCGGATCAGCTCGGCGGCGGTGTCACCGGCGTACCTGCCCTGAGGCCCGGCCCTCAGGCGTACACCAGCCGCACCGGGGAGGGCAGTTCGGCGGAGCCCCGTGACGGCTTCCCGCTCGTCGCCGGCGATCGCCGGTTCGCCGGTGCGCGGGGCCCGGTTGACGAGCTTGGCGGCGCGGCCGCGCAGGTCGGGTGCGGTGAGGCGGCGTTTCTCTCCCTGAAGGAGACGCACCCGGAGAGTCCGGTCCGGGCAAGGGCCCGGTCAAGCCGATAGCGCGGGTTTCCGTCATCACGGTGGTTTGCCGTGCGCGGCTGCCGTCGTCGCGTTCCGTCGCACCGGAGACTTTCCGCGGCGGTGGCCGGGTGGTCGCCGGCAGGAAGCGAGGGCACCAGATGGCCGACAGCAGGATCCTGGTGGCGGTACCGGAGCACCCGCGCGCCGAGGGCGCCGGGGCCGAGCAGTTGCGGAAGATCCGGGAGGCGGTGGAGGCGGACGGCTTCGGGGTGCGCTGGGCGGTCACAGCCGAGGACGCGGACGCGGTGCTGCGGACCGAGGCGGGCCTGGCCGCGGCCCTGGTCGCCTGGGACCTGCCCGGCGGGCGGGCCACCGGTGACGGGCCCGGGGCGGCGCTCGCCGCGCGGGACGGTGCGATCGACGGGGCCCCGGGCGGGGCGGCCGTACTGCGCCGGATCGGGCGGCGGTACCGGGACCTGCCGGTGTTCCTCGTCATGGCCGAGGAGGGCGTGCGGGAGCTGCCGCTGTGGGTGTCGGAGACGGTCGTCGGGTACGTGTGGCCGCTGGAGGACACCGCCGGGTTCATCGCGGGCCGGATCACCAGCGCCGCCCGCGCCTACCGGGAGGACGTGCTGCCGCCGTTCTTCCGGGCGCTGCGCCGCTTCGACGACGCCCACGAGTACTCCTGGCACACCCCCGCCCACTCCGGTGGCGTCGCCTTCCTCAAGTCGCCCGCGGGACGCGCCTTCCACGACTACTTCGGCGAACGGCTGCTCCGCTCGGACCTGTCGATCTCGGTGGAGGAACTGGGCTCGCTGTTCGAGCACACCGGCCCGATCGGCGAGGCCGAGCGTAACGCGGCCCGCGTCTTCGGCGCCGACCTCAGCTACTTCGTGCTGCACGGCGACTCCACCTGCAACCGGCTGGTGGGGCACTTCAGCGTCACCCGCGACGAACTCGCCCTGGTGGACCGCAACTGCCACAAGTCGGTGCTGCACGGCCTGGTGGTCTCCGGCGCCCGGCCCGTCTACCTGGTGCCCACCCGCAACGGCTACGGTCTCGCCGGCCCGCTGCCGCCGGCCGAGCTGGCGGCGGACTCGGTCGCGGCCCGGATCGCCGCGCACCCGCTCGCCGAGGGCGCCGTCTCACCGGACCCCTAGTACGCGGTGTTCACCAACTCCACCTACGACGGCCTGTGTTACGCCGCCGTACCCGCCGCGAAGGCGCTCGCGGCCAGCACGCCCCGGGTGCACTTCGACGAGGCGTGGTTCGCGTACGCCCGCTTCCATCCGCTGTACCGGGGCCGCTACGGCATGTCGGTGGACGCGGACACCTTCCCCGGCCCGGAGCGGCCCACGGTCTTCTCGACCCAGTCCACGCACAAGCTGCTGGCCGCGCTGTCCCAGTCGGCGATGGTGCACGTACGGCCGACGCCCCGGGCACCCGTGGAGCACGACCGCTTCAACGAGGCGCTGATGATGCACGGCACCACCTCGCCCCTGTACCCGATGATCGCCTCGCTGGACGTGGCGACGGCCATGATGGACGGGCCGCAGGGCGAGTGGCTGCTGGACGAGGCGGTGACGGAGGCGATCCGCTTCCGGCAGGAGATGGTGCGGCTGGGGCGGCGGGTGGCGAGCGCCGGGGACCGGCCGCCGTGGTTCTTCGGCGTGTGGCAGCCGGAGGAGGTCACCGACCCGGCGACGGGCGAACGGCTGCCCTTCGCGGACGCCCCGCCCGAGCTGCTGCGCACCGAACAGTCCTGCTGGCTACTGGAGCCGGGCGCCGCCTGGCACGGCTTCCCCGGGCTGACCGAGGGCCACTGCATGCTGGACCCGGTCAAGGTGACGCTGACCTGCCCGGGCATCACCGCCACCGGGGAGATGGCCGAGGAAGGCATCCCGGCCCGGGTCCTCACCGCGTACCTGGCCACCCGGAACATCGTGGTCGAGAAGACCGACAGCTACACCACGCTGATCCTGTTCTCCATGGGCATCACCAAGGGCAAGTGGGGCACGCTGCTGGACGCCCTGATGGACTTCAAGGCCCTCTACGACTCCGACGCCCCGCTGGACCGGGTCCTGCCCGAGGCGGTCGCCGCGCACCCGAAGCGCTACGCCGGTCTGACCCTGCGCGGACTGTGCCGGCAGATGCACGAGCAGCTGCGCTCGGCACGTCTGGTGGAGCTGCTCGAAACCGCGTTCCAGCATCTCCCGGAGCCGGTCCACCCGCCCCAGCACTGCTACCAGCGGCTGGTGCGGGGCGGCACGGAGCGCGTCCGCGTCGCCGACGCGGCGCACCGGGTGGCGGCCGCGATGGTCACGGTGACCCCGCCCGGCATCCCGGTCCTCATGCCGGGCGAGTCCACCGGCACCCCCGACGGCCCCCTCCTGCGCTACCTCACCGCCCTGGAAACCTTCGACCGCCGCTTCCCGGGCTTCCGCAGCGAAACCCACGGCGTGACGATCGACGAGGACAGCGGGGACTACGGGATCGAGTGCCTGCGCGAGCACTGAGCCGGCACCGCGCCGGCCGTCGAACGTGTCACGGGGCGGCGGCCCGCGCCGCCTCGGCCGGCACGCACCGCCACGCCAGGCCCGCCGCGAGCAGGTAGGCGAGGGCGCCGACGACCATGGCCAGGCGCACTCCGGAGCCGTAGTCGGCACTGGTCGCCAGCAGACTGCCGCCGAGTGCGACGCCGGTGGCGCTGCCGATCTGCCGGGTGGTGTTGAACACGGCGGAGGCGGCTCCCGCGTACGCCCGCGGTGCGGCGCCCATCACCGTGGCGGTCGAGCCGGTCAGGGCGAAGGAGGTCCCGAACCCGGCGGCCATCATGGGCGCCACCAGCAGCGGGTAGGCCGGATCCGCCCCGGCGACGGCCCAGCCGGCCAGCCCGAGGGCGCCCAGGAGCATGCCGGTCACCACCAGCGGGCGGTCTCCGGTACGGCGGGTCAGCCGCCCGGACAGGACGGAGGCGAACATGGTCACCGCCACGGCCGGGAACAGCGCCAGCCCGGTCCGCAGCGCGCTGAAGCCGCGCTCGTGCTGGAAGTACAGGCTGGCGGTGAACACCATGCCGTAGAAGCCGAAGTTGAACAGGAGCCCTACGACGGCCGTTCCGCCCATCGCCGGTGAGCGCAGCAGCCGCAGCGGGAGGGCCGGAGCCCGGGCGAGCCGCTCACGCAGCGCGAACCCGGCCACGGCCAGGGCCGCCAGCCCCAGTCCGGCGAGAACGGCCGGGTCGGACCACCCGCGCCGGCCGGCCTCGTTGAGAGCGGCTGTCAGCAGGGTGACGGCCGCCACCACGGCGGCCTGGGCCGGCCAGTCCACGGCCCGGTCCGGGTGCCGCGGCGAGGGCGCGACGAACCGCGCCGTCAGGACCAGACAGGCCACGCCGACGGGCACGTTGATGAGGAACACCCACCGCCACCCGACGGTGGACACCAGGAGCCCGCCCAGCAAGGGCCCGGCGGAGGCGGCGGTCCCCGCCATCGACCCCCACAGCCCGAAGGCGCGCGAACGCGCCGCCGGCTCGGGGTAGGCCTCCTGGAGCAGGGCGAGCGAGCCGGGAACGATCAGCGCCGCGCCGAGCCCCTCCCCCAGCCGGGCGGCGACGAGGGCCGGGACACCGGGCGCGCCCGCGCACAGGGCCGACGCCACCGTGAACAGCGCCACGCCCGAGCAGAAGACCCGCCGGTTGCCCAGCCGGTCGCCGAGCGCACCGCCCGTCATGAGGAACCCGGCGAGGACCAGGGTGTAGCCGTCCGTGATCCACTGGATGCCGGTGAGCGAGGCCGTCAGCTCCCGGCCCACCACGGGCACGGCGACATTGATGATCGTGACGTCCAGGATGACCATGAAGTACCCGACGCACACGGCGAGCAGCGGTGCCACAGCCGCATGCTAGGGCCGGGGGGACGCCGTTCCGACGACCTCGGGGCGTGTCCGTACCCGGCCGGGCGGCGTCGTGGCACCCGGCCGTGGGACCGGCGGTGCGCGACCGCCGGCCCCGTGGGACGTTCCGCCGGGACTCCGCTCGGCGCGTGCTACAGCACCGGCAGGTTCTTCCTCAGCTCGAACGCGGTGACCTCGGAGCGGTACTCCTCCCACTCCGACTTCTTGTTGCGCAGGAAGAAGTCGAAGACGTGTTCGCCGAGGGTTTCGGCGACGAGGTCGCTGCCCTCCATGAGGGTCAGGGCCTCGCCGAGGTTCTGCGGCAGGGGCTCGATGCCCATGGCGCGGCGTTCGGCGTTGGACAGGGCCCAGACGTCGTCCTCGGCGCCCGGCGGGAGTTCGTAGCCCTCCTCGATGCCCTTCAGGCCGGCGGCGAGGAGGACGGCGTAGGCCAGGTAGGGGTTGGCGCCGGAGTCGATGGAGCGGACCTCCACGCGCGCGGAGCCGGTCTTGCCGGGCTTGTACATCGGGACGCGGACCAGGGCGCTGCGGTTGTTGTGGCCCCAGCAGATGTAGGAGGGGGCCTCGCCGCCCGCGCCGGCCGTGCGCTCGGAGCCGCCCCAGATGCGCTTGTAGGAGTTCACCCACTGGTTGGTGACCGCGGAGATCTCCGCCGCGTGCCGCAGCAGGCCCGCGATGAAGGAGCGGCCGACCTTGGAGAGCTGGTACTCCGCGCCGGACTCGTAGAAGGCGTTGCGGTCGCCCTCGAAGAGGGACAGGTGGGTGTGCATGCCGGAGCCGGGGTGCTCGGAGAAAGGCTTCGGCATGAACGTCGCCTGGACGCCCTGTTCCAGCGCCACCTGCTTCATGACCAGGCGGAAGGTCATGATGTTGTCGGCCGTCGAGAGGGCGTCGGCGTAGCGCAGGTCGATCTCCTGCTGGCCCGGCGCGCCCTCGTGGTGGGAGAACTCCACCGAGATGCCCATCGACTCCAGCATGGTGATCGCCTGGCGGCGGAAGTCCATGCCGACGTTGGTGGGGGTGTGGTCGAAGTAGCCCGAGTTGTCCGCGGGGGTCGGCCGGGAGCCGTCCAGCGGGCGGTCCTTCAGCAGGAAGAACTCGATCTCCGGGTGGGTGTAGAAGGTGAAGCCCAGGTCGGAGGTGCGGGCGAGGGCACGCTTGAGGACGTAGCGCGGGTCGGCGAAGGACGGGGAGCCGTCCGGCATGAGGATGTCGCAGAACATGCGGGCCGTACCGGGGGTCTCCGCGCGCCAGGGCAGGACCTGGAAGGTGGACGGGTCCGGCTTGGCGATCATGTCGGACTCGTAGACCCGGGCGAAGCCCTCGATCGCGGACCCGTCGAAGCCGATGCCCTCGTCGAAAGCCTGCTCGAGTTCCGCAGGGGCCACGGCGACGGACTTGAGGAAGCCCAGCACGTCCGTGAACCACAGGCGTACGAACCGGATGTCGCGCTCCTCCAAGGTCCGGAGCACGAACTCCTGCTGCTTGTCCATCTTCCGCTTCCCCATCCTTGCTGGTCAGGCCGCCTGTCCCCGGTACCACGGGAGGCGGTCGGGCACCTGAGCATCCCACCACAACACCGTTTCACGCGCGTTGCGGACCTTGATCGCCCGAGCGTCCTGGTGCTGAACGCCTCTCGTACGGCAGCTGTACTGCGCTCTCGCCCATCTTGCCTGCTCCGACCGATATCCGTAATGGCCGGTCCGCTCCCCCTGGTGAGCGACACCACTCCGGTTAAATTTGCATCTCGGATGCAAGTTTTCATAGCGTGTCGATCAGCCGAGTTCTCCGAGGAGTCCCGATGCTGACCGAACAGTCCGCAGCCACCGTCCGCGCCACCCTGCCCGCCGTCGGAGCGGCCATCGGCGAGATCACCGAGCGCTTCTACACCCGCCTCTTCGCCGCCCACCCCGACCTGCTGCGCAACCTGTTCAACCGCGGCAACCAGGCCGCCGGCACCCAGCGGCAGGCCCTCGCCGGCTCGATCGCCGCCTTCGCCACGCACCTGCTGGACCACCCCGACCAGCGGCCGGACGCGATGCTCGCCCGCATCGCGCACAAGCACGCCTCGCTGGGCGTGGCCCCCGAGCAGTACCAGGTCGTCCACGAGCACCTCTTCGCCGCCATCGCCGAGGTCCTCGGCGAGGCCGTCACGCCCGAGGTGGCCGCCGCCTGGGACGAGGTGTACTGGCTGATGGCGAACGCGCTGATCGCGATCGAGAAGCGGCTGTACGAGGAGAGCGGCGGCCCCGGCCCGCGCGCGTGGGAGGTCGTGGAGCGGGTCGAGGAGACGGCGGACGTCGTCACCTTCCGGCTGCGGCCGGCCGACGGCGGCCCCGTGGCCGGCTTCCGCGCCGGGCAGTACGTCTCCGTCGGCGTCACCCTGCCGGACGGGGCCCGGCAGATCCGGCAGTACAGCCTGACCGGGGCGCCCGGCGAGGCGGTGCGCCAGATCAGCGTCAAGCGCGTGCACGGCGCGGCCACGCCCGACGGCGAGGTCTCGAACCACCTCCACGCGCGCGTGCGGCCCGGTGACGTCCTGGAGCTGTCCGAGCCGTACGGCGACCTCGTCCTGGCCGGCGCGCCGGACACCCCCCTGCTGCTCGCCTCGGCGGGCATCGGCGTCACCCCGATGATCGCGATGCTGGCCGACCTGGCGGCCGGCGGCCACCGTGCCCCGGTCACCGTCGTGCACGGCGACCGCTCCCCCGCCGAGCACGCCCTGCGCGCCGAGCACACGGGCTACGCCGGCAAGCTGCCCGACGCCTGCGTGCACCTCTTCTACGAGCGGGACGCCGAGCCCGGCACCCGGACCGGCCTGGTCGACCTGGCGGACGTCACCGTCCACCCCGGCACGCGCGCGTACCTGTGCGGCCCCCTGCCCTTCATGCGCGCCGTCCGCACCCAGCTGATCGCGAAGGGCGTCGCCCCGGCCGACATCCACTACGAGGTCTTCGGCCCCGACCTGTGGCTGGCGAGGGGCTGAGCGACAGCGCCCAGTGAGAGGCGCGGGGCCGCCGCGTCTCGTGAGGGGCGCGGCCCTGCGCCTCGCGAAGGGCACGGCCCTGCGCCTCGCGAAGGACGCGGAGCCTGCGTCTCCTGAGGGGCGCGGGCCCGCGTCCGGTATGCGGCCACCACCGCGCGGGCGCGCCGTGCGCTCAGACCGGCCCCGGCCCCCGGGAGATCCCGAGCAGCAACGGCCCCGTCGGCTCCCCCACGATGTCGGCGATCGTGACCGGATCCAGCGAAGCGAAGAACGCCTCCTGAGCCCCCCGCAGCGCGCCCCGCAGGCGGCAGGCGGAGCGCAGGGGGCAGGCCGGCGTCCCCTGCGTCCCCTCGCAGTCCACCACGTCACCCTCGCCCTCGAAGGTCCGCACGACGGCGCCCACCGACGCCGTACGGCCCCGCTCGGTCAGCGCCAGTCCCCCGCCCCGGCCGCGCCGGGCGTCGACCAGGCCCAGGTGCTGGAGTTCGGCGACGACCTTCGCCGCATGGGTGTAAGGGACGTCCATGTCGGCGGCGACCTGGCGGGTCGTGGGGGTGGCGTCGGCCACGGCCAGTCGCATCAGGACGCGCAGGGCCAGGTCGGTGGAGCGCAGCAGCCGCATACCGCGAGCGTAGGTAATGCGCATCCTGGCTTCAAATTATCCGGTTCCGGTGCCCTCCCTACGGAAGCGCGGCCCGAGCGCATTACGATCAGCGGGCCCCACCGTCCACGTCCCCTTCTGAAGAAGGACACGCCTCATGGGTTCCGGCAAGAACAACAGCACCGCGTCGCGCAAGGCACGCATCGAGGAGATGCGGCGCGAGGAGCGTGCCCGCGAGCGCCGCAACCGGGTGCTCACCATCGCCGCCAGCGTGGTGGTCGTCGCCGGTCTCGTCGTCGGCGGTGTGGTCCTGGTCGACTCGCAGCGGGACTCCGGCAAGGACGAGGCGACGCCGAGCGGCGACGCCAAGGGCTCCGGCGACTCCGGGCACTTCACGACCGGCAAGGACGGCGTGAAGACCTGGTCGGGCAAGCTGTCCCGGACGCATGTGACGACCAAGGTGTCGTACCCGATGCACCCGCCGGTCGGCGGCAACCACAACCCGGTCTGGCTGAACTGCAACGGCGACGTCTACACCAAGCCGGTCGCGGACGAGAACGCCGTGCACGCTCTGGAGCACGGCGCGGTCTGGGTGACGTACACCGGCAAGGCGGACAAGGCGGACGTCGACGCGCTCGCGGCCAAGGTGAAGAAGACGCCGTACTCGCTGATGAGCCCGTACGAGAACCAGGACGCCCCGCTGGTCCTGTCGGCGTGGGGCCACCAGGTCGCGGTGAAGAGCGCCAAGGATCCGGAAGTGGACAAGTTCTTCGCCGCCTACGTGCAGGGGCAGCAGACGCCCGAGCCGGGCGCCTCGTGCACCGGCGGGGTCATGAAGTGAGGCGGCAGCACATCGGCTGGGTCGCGGGGACCGCGGCGGCGGTGCTCGTCGCGGCCGGCGCGATCACGTACTCCGTGGCCGAGGACTCCGGCGGACCGGACCCGAAGACACCGGGAGCGGAGTCCGCCGACGCCGGGTTCGCCCGGGACATGGCCGTCCATCACCAGCAGGCCGTGGAGATGTCGTACATCGTGCGGGACCGCACGAAGAACGAGGAGGTCCGGCGGCTCGCGTACGACATCGCGCAGACGCAGGCCAACCAGCGCGGGATGCTGCTGGGCTGGCTGGACCTGTGGGGGCTGCCGAAGGTGTCGGCCGATCCGCCGATGACCTGGATGGGCATGGGGGACATGGCCTCCGGCAAGGACGGCGCGCTGATGCCGGGCATGGCCACGAACACCGAGCTGAAGAAGCTCCAGTCGCTCAGCGGCAAGCAGGCCGAGGTCCTGTACCTCCAGCTCATGACGGACCATCACAAGGGCGGGATCCACATGGCCGAGGGCTGTGTCGCCAAGTGCACCGTCGGCGTGGAGAAGCGGCTCGCGCAGGGCATGGTCGACGCGCAGCAGTCGGAGATCGAGCTGATGGCCGGGATGCTCAAGGAGCGGGGCGCGCAAGCCCGTTCGTAACACCACCGCACGGATGAATGCCCCAAATCGCCCCTGATGGCGGTTACTTGAGCTTCTCTTGACTTTCCCCTTCCCCTGGCATGAACGGTTCATCGAAAGAGTGGCCCCCATCGTGTGATCCACTCGCCGGCCGACACCGCCGCGGGCCGGCGCGCGGAAACGCGACGTACCGACCACGACATGCATGCGAACCGCATCGCAGGGGGTTCTATGAGATCCAACCGCGCCACCGTGCGCGCCGGCGTGAGCATGGCAGCGACACTGCCCATGATCGCCGGCGCACTGGCGCTGGGCATACCCGCGGCGCACGCCGCGGACAGCCCCGCTCGTGACGTTCTGAAGGGCACCAAGCCGCTGTGGGCCACGGCCAAGGCGGACCAGGGCGCCACCCCGGACAGCGCCCGGGTCAAGGCCCGCGTCTACCTCGCGGGGCAGGACCGGGCCGGCCTGGCCGCCTACGCCAAGGCGGTGTCCGACCCCGGCTCGCCGCTGTACGGCAAGTACCTGAGCGGCAAGAAGGCGCAGGCCCGCTTCGGGGCGACCAAGGCCCAGGTGGCCGCCGTCACGTCCTGGCTGAAGTCGGCCGGCCTGACCGTCACCGCGGTCACCCCGCACTACGTCGCCGTCTCCGGCGACGTGGCCGCCGCCGAGAAGGCGTTCGGCACCCAGCTGCACGACTTCGCCAAGGGCTCGAAGACCTACCGCGCCCCGGCGCGCACGGCCTCCGTCCCGGCCGCCCTGAAGGGCGCCGTCCTGACCGTCACCGGCCTGGACAACGCCCCGCACAAGGCGCACCACGACGACCAGCTGCCGCCGCCGGACGCGGTGTTCAGGAACTCCGGGCCGTTCTCCTCGTACTACGGCTCGAACACCGCGACCACGCTCCCGGACGCGTACGGCCAGAAGATCCCGTACGCGGTCAGGGGCTACACCGGCAGGCAGCTGCGCGCCGCGTACGGCGCGGGCACCTACACCGGCAAGAACGTACGCATCGCCATCACCGACGCGTACGCCTCCCCGACGATCGCCTACGACGCCGGCACCTACGCGAAGAAGCACGGCGACGCGGCCTGGAGGACCGGCCAGCTGCACCAGGTGCTGCCGAAGGGCTACACCAAGACCAAGGAGTGCGGCGCGGCCGGCTGGTACGGCGAGGAGACCCTCGACGTCGAGGCGGTCCACGCGGTCGCACCGAACGCCGACGTCACCTACGTCGGCGCGGCCTCCTGCTACGACGACGACCTGCTGGACTCGCTCAGCAAGATCGTCGACAACCACCTGGCCGACATCGTCTCCAACTCCTGGGGCGACGTCGAGGCCAACCAGACGCCGGACCTGGCCGCCGCCTACGACCAGGTCTTCCAGCTGGGCGCGGTGCAGGGCATCGGCTTCTACTTCTCCTCCGGCGACGACGGCGACCAGGTCGCCAACACCGGTGTGAAGCAGGTCGACACCCCGGCCAACTCGGCCTGGGTGACCGCGGTCGGCGGCACCTCGCTGGCCGTCGGCAAGGGCGACTCGTACCTGTGGGAGACCGGCTGGGGCACCGAGAAGGCCTCGCTGTCGGCCGACGGCAAGAGCTGGACGAACTTCCCCGGCACGTTCACCTCGGGCGCGGGCGGCGGCACCAGCAAGACGGTCGCCGAGCCGTACTACCAGAAGGGCGTCGTCCCGGACTCGCTCGCCAAGGCCAACAGCGCCAACGGCAACCGCGTGGTCCCTGACATCGCGGCCATCGCCGACCCGAACACCGGCTTCCTCGTCGGCCAGACCCAGACGTTCCCGGACGGCACCGAGCAGTACAGCGAGTACCGCATCGGCGGCACCTCGCTGGCCGCCCCGGTCATCGCGGCCGTCCAGGCGCTGGCCCAGGAGGCCCGCGGCGGCAAGGCCCTCGGCTTCGCCAACCCGGTGATCTACGCCAAGTACGGCACGAAGGGCGTCTACCACGACGTCACGGACAACCCGACGGGCTCCGGCCTGGCGGTCGCCCGTATCGACTTCGTCAACGGCCTCGACGCCTCCGGCGGCCTGGCGACCTCGGTCCGCAGCCTCGGCAAGGACAGCTCGCTGTCCGCGGTGAAGGGCTACGACGACGTGACGGGCGTCGGTTCCCCGGCGAACGGCTACGTCCAGTCGTTCCGCCGGCGCTGATCCTCCGGATCGCCTGAGGGGCGGGGGGGGGGGGGGTGACCCCCACCCGGGACCCCGAACCCGGCCCGAGGGGGGGGGCCCCGCGCGGCCCG
>NZ_JBEYXJ010000072.1:0-45677 GCF_040645015.1 Streptomyces sp. NPDC046881
CTATCTGCGGGATTTTGCCCCCCGGGGGGGCCCCGCGGGTGGGGTTTCACTCTTCCGCCCACACCCCGCGGGCGGGTGTCGCCCCCGACGCGTTGTGGGGGAAGCCGTGACGTGACTGCGGAGTGTCGCGTTATGAACGCTTACATCCGATCCTTCAAGATATGCGCGAAATCATCCTGTCGTGCAGGTCCGGTGGAGAGGGGTCCCCAGGGTGAGCAGCGCATCGATGCCGCCGCACGGCTTCGCGACCGTCCGGGGGCGTGGCTACCGCCCCGAGCAGGTCCACGCGTACCTGGAGGCGCTGTCCGACGACCGGGACGCCGCCTGGGAGCGGGCCGCCCGGCTGACCGTGCTCGCCAAGAACATGGAGGCGGAGGTGGTGGAGCTGCGCGAGGCCGTCGCGCAGCTCGTGCCGCAGACGTACGAGGCGCTCGGGGACCGCGCGCGGCGCGTGTACCGGCTCGTCCTGGAGGAGGCGGCGGACCTGCGGGAACGCACGCGTCGCGCGGCCGAGGAGCAGGTGGCGCAGGCCGAGGCGGACGCCGAGCGCCTGGGCCGGGAGGCGCGGGAGGCGGCGGACGCGCTGCGCGCGGAGGCCGACGAACACGCCCGTCAGCGGCTCCTCGCCGCGCAGGCGGAGGCCGAGGAGATCCGCGTCGGCGCCCGCCAGGACGTGAAGGCGGGGCGCGCCGAGACGCTCGCGGCCCTGCGCGAGACGCGCCGGCGCACCGTCGGCCTGCTCGCCGAGCACTCCCGGGAGCAGGCCGAACGCTGGACGCAGGCCGAACGCGCGGAGGCCGAGCGACTGGCCGCGCTGGACGCCGGGTACGCCGAACGGGTCGCCCGGGCCGAGGCGGCGCTGGCCGAGGCCGGGCAGGCCGTCGGGGCGGCGGAGGAGTACGCGCGCCGCTCCCAGGAGGAGGCACGCGCGCGTGCCGCCGACATCCTCGCCGAAGCCCATGCGCGCGAGGAGCACATCGCTCAGGAGACGGAACGGGTGCTGCGCGAGCACGGCGAGGTCTGGGACGACATGCAGGCGCACATGGACTCCGTACGCGACCGGCTCATCACCCTGACCGGCAGGGTGGCCCGGGAGTGACGCCGGGTCAGTTGTCCTTGCGGACCGCGCCCGCCAGGATCCGTCCCTCCACCGCCTCGTACTGGTGCCGCTGCCGCTCCGCCTTCGCATGGCCGGACAGCACCGTGCCCAGCCAGCCGAAGAAGAAGCCGGCCGGGATGGAGACGATGCCGGTGGTGGTGAACGGGAACCAGTTGAAGTCGGCGTGCGGGAACGCCGACACGGGCGACCCGGAGACGAGCTTGGTGCCCGGCATCAGCAGCAGCACGGTCAGCGAGCCTCCGATCAGCGTGCCCAGCAGGCCGCTGCGGGTGTAGCGGCGCCAGAACAGGCCGTAGACCAGGGCGGGGGCGAGGGCGGAGGCGCCCAGGCAGAAGGAGAGCGTGACCAGGGGCTGCAGGCTGTGGTGCTGCACCAGGGTGGCCAGCAGGATCGTCGGTACTCCTATGGCGAGCGCCGAGACGCGGGCCAGGGTCATCTCGCGGCGGGCCGGCATCTCCTGCACCCGGGCGGCGAACACGTCGTGCGCGAGGGAGTTGGCGCACGCGAGGATCATCCCGGCCACCGAGGCGAGCAGGGTCAGGAAGATCGCGGTGGTGACCAGGGTGAACAGGAAGGTCTCCGCCGTCGTCACGTCGGTGCCGAACACCGCGCGCGAGCCCAGCAGGTACGCCGTGTTGCCCCGCGGGTCGGCCGCCGCGACCGCCGTACGCCCCAGCAGGGCCGTGGCGCCGAACCCGACCACGGTGATGACGAGGACGAACGCGGCGACCAGGGACACCGCCCAGGACATCGAGCGGCGCACCTGGCGGGCGCTGGAGGCGGTGTACATGCGCATGGTGATGTGCGGCAGGCAGGCGCCGCCGAGTACGACGGTCAGCTGCGAGGCGATCATGTCGACGCGGGAGCCGGGCGTGGTGCCGAACTGCAGCCCGGAGCGCAGGAAGGCGGGGCCGGCGCCGCTGCGCCGGGCGGCGGCGGTGAACAGGGCGCCCGGGTCCCAGTCGAAGCGGTGCAGGACCAGGGCGGCGATCAGGGCGCCGGAGCCCATCAGCATCACGATCTTGAGGATCTGGATGACGGCGGTGCCCTTCATGCCGCCGATCGCCGCGTAGGCGATCATGAGGGCGCCGACTCCCACGAGGCACCCGGTCTTCAGGGACTCGTTGGTGAAGCCCAGGATGAAGGCCATGAGCTGTCCGGTCCCGGCCAGTTGGACCAGCATCAGCGGCAGCAGCGCGGCGATGGTCACCGCGCACGCCGTGATGCGCACGCAGCGGCCCGGCAGCCGGCGGGCGAGCGCGTCGCCCATGGTGAACCGGCCGGCGTTGCGCAGCGGTTCGGCCAGCAGGAACATCAGCAGCATCAGCGACAGCGCCGTGCTGAGGGCGAGGACGACACCGTCGTAGCCGCACAGGGCGATGACTCCGCCGGTGCCGAGGACGGTGGCGGCGGAGATGTAGTCGCCGGCGATGGCGAGGCCGTTGCGCAGCGGGGACAGGGAGCCGTAGCCGGTGTAGAACTCGTCGAGGTCGTCCCGGTCGGGGCCGGTCATCACGCACAGCAGCAGGGTGACGGTGGCGGCGGTGGAGAAGCCGACCAGCGACATGGTCTGGGCGGAGGCGCTGAAGCCGGTGAACCCCGGGCCGCCGGCGCCGTTCATCGTGCCGCTCCTCGCCGCGCGTCCAGCTCGGCGTGCCGGCGGATCCGCTCGGCGAGCGGGTCGACGTACCGGCGCGCGGTGTGCTCGTACAGGGCGATCGCCAGCCAGGTGACCGGGAGTTGGACGAGGGCGAGCAGCAGGCCGGCGGGGATGCCGTCGGCGACGGTGCTCGTCATGACGCCGGGCGCGTACGCCGACAGGACGAGGAACAGGGTGAAGTAGCCCAGCGCGGTGAGGGTGGCGGTGCGCCGCTGCCACCGGTAGGCGCTGCGCAGCACCCGCAGGTCGCTGTGGTGGCCGAGCGGTTCGCGCTGGGGCCGGCGGACCGGCGGGGCCGGCTCGGGGGGCGCGACCGGCTGCCAGGGATAGGTCGGGTACGACGGGGAGGACGGCTGCGGGGAGGGGTACGACGCGTGCGGCGGGTCGTAGGACATCCCGGGGCTCCTTGCGTGGCTCGGGTCCGTGACGGCGGACCGCAGGGAGGTGGGGGAGCTGAGCCACGCACGCTACTCGCGGAGCCGGGACCGCGCGGCGTTTTCCCCGAACTGGCCGGTCGGTATGCGCTTTCCCCGGGAAAACCGCTCCCACCTGGGGTGTTACCCGCGTTAACCCGCCGGGTTCAGTCCTGGAGCACCGGGAACCGCCGGGGAGCCACCAGGAGCAGCACCACGAACGCCAGGGCCGCCGCGCCCGCCGCGCCGAGGTAGACCGCGTGGACCGCGTCGGCGATGGCCCGCCGGGTCGCCTCCGGGACCGTACCGGCGTCCAGGGCGCGCGTGACCGAGTCCAGGTCGCCGGCCCCGCCCAGCCGCGCGGCCAGCACCCCGTTGGCGACGGCACCGAACAGCGAGGCGCCGAGGGTCTGGCCGGTCTGCCGGCAGAACAGCACCGACGCGGTCGTGGTGCCCCGCTCCGACCAGCCCACGGTCGACTGCACCCCGACGATCAGCGGCAGCTGGAACAGCCCCAGCGCCCCGCCCAGCAGCAGCATCAGCAGCGTCGGCTGCCACCACGACCCGGGGTAGGGCAGGAACGGGAACGCGCACAGGATCAGCGCCGCCAGGCCGATGCCGAGCAGCGCGGTGTCCCGGAAGCCGATCCGCCGGTAGACGTGCTGGCTGAGCGCGGCCGACACCGGCCAGCTGAGCGTCCACACCGACAGCACGAACCCGGCGGCCACCGGCGCGAGCCCGAGCACCGACTGCGCGTACGTCGGCAGGAACACCGCCGGTGCCACCATCAGCAGCCCCAGCGCGCCCAGCGACAGATTGACGGCCGCGATCGTCCGGCGCCGCCACACCCACCCCGGGATGATCGGCTCCGCGGCCCGCCGCTCCACCGCCACCACCACCCCGGCCAGCGCCAGACCGGTGCCGAGGAGCGTCAGCGACGGCGCCGACAGCCACGGCCACGCCACCCCGCCCTGCACCAGCGCGGTCAGCAGCACCCCGCCGCACGCGAACACCGCGAGCGCCCCCGCCCAGTCCACGCGCACGGGACGCGCCCCCTCCCGCTGCGGCTCGTGCAGGTGACGGACGATCAGCCACAGGGCGGCGGCGCCGATCGGCAGGTTGATCAGGAAGATCCAGCGCCAGTCGGCGTACGCGGCGAGCACCCCGCCGAGCCCGGGGCCGGCTACCGCGGACACCGCCCACACCGTGGACAGCTTGGACTGTATCTTCGGGCGCTCCGCCAGCGGGTACAGGTCGGCGGCCAGCGTCTGCACCGTGCCCTGCAACGCCCCGCCGCCCAGGCCCTGCAGGATCCGGAACGCGATCAGCGCCCCCATGTTCCAGGCCGCCGCGCACAGCAGCGACCCCAGCAGGAACACGGCCGCGCCCACCACCAGCACCGGTTTGCGGCCGAAGGTGTCGGACAGCTTGCCGTAGACGGGGAGCGTGACGGTGACCGCGAGCAGATAGCCGGAGAACAGCCACGAGAAGACGGAGAACCCGCCGAGGTCGCCGACGATCTGCGGTACGGCCGTGGAGACCACGGTGGAGTCGAGCGCCGCCAGGGCCATCGACAGCATGAGCGCGGCGACCACCGCGCCCCGCCTCCCGGTGCCCTGGCGCCGGCCGGCTCCGCCGCGTATCGCCGGTGTCGTACTCCCCACCGCACACCCCTCCCGTGCTCCCCGCCGGACACCATCCGGTGGCCCCTGCATCTATGTCCGGGACGAAGCTTCCCACGGGGCGGCCGGCTTGACCCCGACGCGACGGAAGGGTGGAGGCTTTCCGCGCCGAAGGGTGGAGACGGCGCCGGGGAACGGCTCCACCCGTCGGTGGAGCACCCCTAGGGGTTCCTCCGTACTACGGCTCGGGGAGGGGTCGTCCCACCGGAGGACGAGCCCGGCCGGGCACGTTCCCTAATCTGGCTGTACGCCGCTGGGGGGCGGCGGACCGCACCGGCGGGGGTGGGGTTTTCCCCCCGGAAAGACGGGGCTCCGCACCAGCGCGCGACGCCCTCGCCGACCGCGAGACTCATCGGCGTAACCCAGGACGACGCCCGGACCACCGGGACATCGACCACGACCTGTCAACCGACATAGGAGACATACCGTGACATCGGCTGTGACCATTCCCAGGCACGGGGGCACTGGAGGGACTACGGCCGTTGCCGCGCGGGCGCGGCAGGTCGTGAAGGCGTACGGGTCCGGCGAGACCCGTGTCGTCGCCCTGGACCACGTCGACGTGGACATCGCCCGCGGCCGGTTCACCGCGATCATGGGCCCCTCCGGGTCCGGCAAGTCCACCCTGATGCACTGCCTCGCCGGCCTGGACACGGTGACGAGCGGTCACATCCACCTGGCCGACACCGAGATCACCGGCCTGAAGGACAAGAAGCTCACCCAGCTGCGCCGGGACCGCATCGGCTTCATCTTCCAGGCGTTCAACCTGCTGCCGACGCTCAACGCGCTGGAGAACATCACGCTGCCCATGGACATCGCGGGCCGCAAGCCCGACCGGGCCTGGCTGGACCGCGTGGTGGAGACCGTCGGCCTCGCCGGGCGCCTCAAGCACCGCCCCACCCAGCTCTCCGGCGGCCAGCAGCAACGCGTCGCCGTGGCCCGCGCCCTCGCCGCCCGCCCCGAGATCATCTTCGGGGACGAGCCGACCGGAAACCTCGACTCGCGCGCGGGCGCCGAAGTCCTCGGCTTCCTGCGCCGCTCGGTGGACGAACTCGGCCAGACCATCGTGATGGTCACCCACGACCCGGTGGCCGCCTCCTACGCCGACCGCGTGCTCTACCTCGCCGACGGCCGGATCGTCGACGAGATGTACCAGCCGACGGCCGAACAGGTCCTGGACCGCATGAAGGACTTCGACTCCCGAGGGCGTACGTCATGACCGTCCTGAAGACCTCGATGCGCAACTTCCTCGCGCACAAGGGACGCATGGCGCTGTCGGCGGTCGCGGTCCTGCTCTCGGTGGCGTTCGTGTGCGGCACGCTCGTGTTCACCGACACCATGAACACCACCTTCGACAAGCTGTTCCAGGCCACCTCCGCGGACGTGCAGGTCAGCGCCAAGGGCTCCTCCGACACCGGGCAGACCACCTCCCGCACCGGCAGGCCGCCCGTGCTGCCCGCCTCCGTGGTCGGCGAGATCCGCAGGGCCCCGGGTGTGCGCTCGGCCGAGGGCACGGTGTTCTCCACCTCGGTGACCGTCGTCGACGCCGACAAGGACAAGCTGTCGCCCAGCAGCGGCGCCCCCACCATCGTCGGCAACTGGAACGGCAACGACGCCCGCACCATGGAGATCACCTCCGGTACGGCACCCAAGGGCCCGGACCAGGTGATGGTCGACGCCGACACCGCCGGCAAGCACCATCTCAAGCTCGGCGACGAGATCGGCGTGATCACGGCCGTCGGCACGCACCACGCGCGCGTGTCCGGCATCGCCGCCTTCAAGGTCACCAACCCCGGCGCGGCCATCTTCTACCTGGACACCCGCACCGCCCAGCAGACCCTCGTCGGCCGCACCGGCGTCTACACCGACGTCAACGTCACCGCCGCCCAGGGCGTGTCCGACGCCCGGCTGAAGCGGAACGTCCTCGCCGTCCTCGGGCACGACTACAAGGTGCAGACCGCCAAGGAGGTCGCCGACGCCAACCAGAAGAACGTCCAGAGCTTCCTGAACGTCATGAAGTACGCGATGCTCGGCTTCGCCGGGATCGCCTTCCTGGTCGGCATCTTCCTGATCATCAACACCTTCTCCATGCTGGTCGCCCAGCGCACCCGGGAGATCGGCCTGATGCGCGCCATCGGCTCCTCCCGCAAGCAGGTCAACCGGTCCGTGCTGGTCGAGGCGCTGCTGCTCGGCGTGCTCGGCTCCGTGCTCGGCGTCGGCGCGGGCGTCGGCATCGCCGTCGGCCTGATGAAGCTCATGGGCCGGATGGGCATGCACCTGTCCACCGATGACCTGACCGTCGCCTGGACCACCCCCGCGACCGGCCTGCTCCTCGGCGTGATCGTCACCGTCCTCGCCGCCTACCTGCCCGCCCGGCGCGCCGGCAAGGTCTCCCCGATGGCCGCCCTGCGCGACGCCGGCGCCCCGGCCGACGCCAGGGCCGGCGCCGTCCGGGCCGGCCTCGGGCTGCTCCTCACCGCCGCCGGCGGCTGGAGCCTGTACGTCGCCGCCACCGCCGACCAGGCCAAGACCGGCTCGGGCTGGCTGGGCCTCGGCGTGGTGCTCACCCTGATCGGCTTCGTCGTCATCGGCCCGCTGCTGGCCGGCGGCCTGGTCCGGGTCCTCGGCGCGGTCCTGCTGCGGACCTTCGGGCCGGTCGGGCGGATGGCCGAGCGCAACGCGCTGCGCAACCCGCGCCGCACCGGCGCCACCGGCGCCGCCCTGATGATCGGCCTCGCCCTGGTGGCCTGCCTGTCGGTGGTCGGCTCCTCCATGGTGGCCTCGGCCACGGAAGAGCTGGACAGGACCGTGGGGGCGGACTTCATCATCCGCAGCGACCAGGAGGACGGGCTCGTCGCCCGGCAGGCGGTGCAGGCCGTCAAGGGCACCCCGGGCCTGAAGCGGGTCACCGAGTACAAGTGGACGGAGGCCGCCTTCACCACCCCGGACGGCAAGCGGCTGCCCAACAGGGCGATCATGGCCGTCGACCCGTCCTACGCGACCGACGTACGGACCGAGACCGTGGCCGGCGAGGTGAAGGACGCCTACCGGATCGACTCGATGTCGGTGCCCGAGAAGTTCGCCAAGGACCACGGCGTCCGGCTCGGTTCCACGATCACCGTCGCCTACGAGGACGGCCGCACCGCCCGCCTGACGGTCCGGGCGATCACCCGCAGCGACACGCTCATCGACTCGGGCGCGGTGTACACCTCCATCGACACGCTCGCGAAGTACGTTCCGGCCGGCCGGATGCCGCTCGACGAGATGGTCCTTGCCACCGCCGAGGACGGACGGCAGGCCGCCGCCTACACGGCGCTCAAGGCCGCGCTGCACGACGACTTCCCGCAGCTGACGGTGCGCGACCAGACCGACTACAAGCAGGACCTGAAGGACCAGATCGGCCAGCTGCTCAACATGATCTACGGCCTGCTGGCACTCGCGATCATCGTCGCGGTCCTCGGTGTGGTGAACACCCTGGCTCTGTCGGTGGTCGAGCGGACCCGGGAGATCGGCCTCATGCGGGCCATCGGCCTCTCCCGCCGCCAGCTGCGCCGCATGATCCGCCTGGAGTCCGTGGTGATCGCCGTCTTCGGCGCCCTGCTCGGCCTCGGCCTCGGCATGGGCTGGGGCGCGACCGCCCAGAAGCTCCTCGCCCTGCAGGGACTGAAGATCCTGGAGATCCCCTGGCCGACGATCACCGGCGTCTTCGTCGGCTCGGCCTTCGTGGGCCTGTTCGCGGCCCTGGTGCCGGCGTTCCGGGCGGCACGGATGAACGTGCTGAACGCCATCGCGACCGACTAGGCACCCGGGGCCGGCGGTCCGGCCAGGACGTCGGACAAGCCAGGACGCCGGAAAAGCCCGAATGGCGGGGCGCGGAGATCGACTCCGTGCCCCGCCGTTCCGGTGCGGTGGCTGCCGGTGGATCAGCCGGCGGCGCTGACCGCGTTGTAGTACGTCTTCGCGGTCTTGCGGCAGGCCGCCCTCAGCCGCTTGCGCTCCGAGGCCGGCAGCGGGTCCGCCCACGGCTTGTAGTCGCACGCGCTGTACAGGTCCCGCAGGAGGGCCTTGTCGACGCGCTTCTTGTGGCCGTTCTTCTTGAAGTAGTAGTTGCCGATCAGGCCCTTGTAGTTGCGGTAGGCGAAGTCGTGCCGCCAGCAGGCCATCTTGAAGTCGTAGCCACCGGGCAGGGTGTCCCGGGAGTGGGTGCAGTAATCGGTCTTCCAGTTGAACTTGTACTTCTCGATCGCCTGCTTGTGCGCCATGTGCTGGTTCATGGCGTCGAGCCACCTGCCCGTCGACGCGTTGGAATCCTCGGTGAGATTCTTCAGCTTCGAGAGCTTCTGCGCCTTCGTCACCGAAGCGGTCACCGAAGTGGCACCCGGCGCGGAATCCGCCAGCGCGGGTGCGGCCCCGACGGCGAGAACGGCGCCCGAAAGGGCGATGGCGGACAGTGTGGTGCGCAACTTGGTCAAGGCTGCTTTCCTTTCCCGTGGAGGACGGCGGTGAGCATGGCATGTCCGTAACCGGGCGGGCAATCGCCTTTCTGCCGGGAGCAGTCGAGGAGAAAACGGAATATATACTTCCGGAGTTCTGAGCTTGGCTTATAGATTTCCGATAGCCGCTATACCACTCTCGCTATACGCCGTGGACGGAGTGATTCCGCATGTTGTCCGCGGAGGGCGGGCAAGCTCAGATGTTGCTCAAGCGGAGGTCGCGCGAGGCCGGTCCGCGGCTAGCCTTTGCGTCGACATCTGGGCCGATATGTATCGGCATCGAGCGATCCGGGAGTCAAGGTGCAGCGTCATCCACGGGGGATTATCTGGACGTGTGCCGAGCACGAGGAAATTCCCGACGAAAAACTGGAGCAAGCCGTGGGGCGGGCCGTCCGTGAATGCCGCGGAAGAACCGGAATGACCCAGACGCAACTGGCGGAACTTTCCGGGCTGACCCAGGCGGCGATCTCCCGGCTGGAACACGGGAAATGCATGCCGACTTTCGCCTTGCTGGAACGCATCGCCGAGGCCTTCGGCTCGGCCCTGCTCGTGTCGGTCGAACCCGGACGCGGCGTGACGGTCGCCTTCCCCGGCAGCGACGAAGCGGCCTGACGACGGCGCGGGGGCGGCTGGGCGGCCGGGGGGCGTCCGGGCGGTGCGGGCGTCCGGGCAGTGCGGAGGCGGCTGGGCGGTGCGGGGGCGGGGCCGGCGGCGGACTCGGCGTGGGCCGTCTCGTGGTCCGCGCCGGGCCGTCTGGTGGTCCGGTCGTGCGGCGCGGGTTCCGGTGGGGGCGATGACGTCGTTCCGGCAGTGCGGAGGCGGCTGGGCGGTGCCTTGGTGGTGCCCGGTGCCGGCAGGGCGGAGGGGGTGCCCGGTGCCGGTGGGTGGCGGTTCGGCCTGGGGCTTGTCGTGGTCCGGTCGTGCGGCGCGGGTTCCGGTGGGGGCGATGACGTCGTTCCGGCAGTGCGGAGGCGGCTGGGCGGTGCGGGGGCGGCGCCCGGAGCCGGCAGGGCGGAGGGGGCGGCCGGTGCCGGTGGGTGGCGGTTCGGCCTGGGGCTTGTCGTGGTCCGGTCGTGCGGCGCGGGTCCCGGTGGGAGCGATGACGTCGTTCCGGCAGTGCGGAGGCGGCTGGGCGGTGCGGGGGCGGCGCCCGGTGCCGGCAGGCGGAGGGGGCGGCCGGTGCCGGTAGGCGGAGGGGGCGGCCGGTGCCGGTAGGCGGAGGGGGTGCCCGGTGCCGGTGGGTGGTGGGGGTGCCCGGTGCCGGTGGGTCGTGGCGGGTTCGGGTCGGGGCCTGGCGTGGTCCGGTCGTCCGGTGCGGGTTCTGGCGGCGGTGATGAGGTTGTTCCCGCGGTGCGGAGGGCACCCGGGGTCCTCGGCCGATGTCGTGCGCGCGCCGCGCTGTCGGCGTCGGCGTCGTAGGCTGGGCAGCCCCGGCCCGTGAGACGTGTCGGGCTGTCTGCGTTGCCCCTGCCCGGATGGAAGCCCTCATGAGCCTGCACGGTCTGCTCGACGCCGTAGTCAAGGACCCCGCCCTCGCGGAAGCGATCCAGGCGGCGGCGGACGGCAACCGCCCGCACGTCGACCTCGTCGGCCCCCCGGCCGCCCGCCCCTTCGCGGTCGCCGCCCTGGCCCGTGAGGCCGGCCGCCCGGTGCTCGCGGTCACCGCGACCGGCCGGGAGGCCGAGGACCTGGCCGCCGCCCTGCGCTCCCTGCTGCCCGAACACGGCGTCGTGGAGTACCCCTCCTGGGAGACCCTCCCGCACGAGCGGCTCAGCCCCCGCAGCGACACCGTCGGCCGCCGCCTCGCCGTCCTGCGCCGCCTGGCCCACCCCCGCCCGGACGACCCCGAGACCGGCCCGGTCTCCGTCGTCGTGGCGCCCGTGCGTTCCGTGCTCCAGCCGCAGGTCAAGGGCCTGGGCGACCTGGAGCCGGTGGCCCTGAGGACCGGCCAGACCGCGGATCTGAACGACGTGGTCGAAGCCCTCGCTGCGGCGGCGTACGCGCGCGTGGAGCTGGTCGAGAAGCGCGGCGAGTTCGCCGTACGCGGCGGCATCCTGGACGTCTTCCCGCCCACCGAGGAACACCCCCTGCGTATCGAGTTCTGGGGCGACGACGTCGAGGAGATCCGTTACTTCAAGGTCGCCGACCAGCGCTCCCTGGAGGTCGCCGAGCACGGCCTGTGGGCGCCGCCGTGCCGCGAGCTGCTGCTGACGGACGACGTCCGGGCCCGCGCGCGTGCCCTCGCCGAGGAGCACCCGGAGCTGGGCGAGCTCCTGAACAAGATCGCCGAGGGCATCGCGGTCGAGGGCATGGAGTCCCTCGCCCCGGTCCTGGTGGACGACATGGAGCTGCTGCTCGACGTGCTGCCCAAGGGCGCGATGGCCGTCGTCTGCGACCCGGAGCGGGTCCGCACCCGCGCCGCCGACCTCGTCGCCACCAGCCAGGAGTTCCTCCAGGCCTCCTGGGCGGCCACCGCCGGCGGCGGCGAGGCCCCGATCGACGTCGGCGCGGCCTCCCTGTGGTCCATCGCCGACGTCCGCGACCGCGCCCGCGAGCTGGACATGATGTGGTGGTCGGTGTCCCCGTTCGCGGCCGATCTCGAACTGGAGGCGGACACCCTCAAGCTCGGCATGCACGCCCCCGAGTCCTACCGCGGCGACACCGCGCGGGCCCTCGCCGACACCAAGGGCTGGCTCGCCGACGGCTGGCGCGCGGTGTTCGTCACCGAGGGCCACGGCCCGGCCGCCCGCACCGTCGAGGTGCTCGGCGGGGAGGGCATCGCCGCCCGCCTGGACGCCGACCTCGGCGAGCTGAGCCCCTCCGTGGTGCACGTCTCCTGCGGCTCGATCGAGTACGGCTTCGTGGACCCGGCGCTCAGACTCGCCGTGCTCACCGAGACCGACCTGTCCGGGCAGCGCACCGCCACCCGCGACGGCGCCCGGATGCCGGCCCGCCGCCGCAAGACCATCGACCCGCTCACCCTGGAGCCCGGCGACTACATCGTCCACGAACAGCACGGCGTCGGCCGCTACATCGAGATGGTGCAGCGCACCGTCCAGGGCGCCACCCGCGAGTACCTCGTCGTGGAGTACGCGCCCGCCAAGCGCGGCCAGCCCGGCGACCGCCTCTACATCCCGACCGACCAGCTGGAGCAGATCACCAAGTACGTCGGCGGCGAGGCCCCCACCCTGCACCGCCTCGGCGGCGCCGACTGGACCAAGACCAAGGCCCGCGCGAAGAAGGCCGTCAAGGAGATCGCCGCCGACCTGATCAAGCTGTACAGCGCGCGCATGGCCGCCCCCGGCCACGCCTTCGGCGCCGACACCCCCTGGCAGCGCGAGCTGGAGGACGCCTTCCCCTACGCGGAGACCCCCGACCAGCTCACCACCATCGCCGAGGTCAAGGAGGACATGGAGAAGTCGGTCCCCATGGACCGCCTCGTCTGCGGCGACGTCGGCTACGGCAAGACCGAGATCGCCGTCCGGGCCGCCTTCAAGGTCGTGCAGGACGGCAAGCAGGTCGCCGTCCTCGTCCCCACGACCCTGCTGGTGCAGCAGCACTTCGGCACGTTCTCCGAGCGGTACGGGCAGTTCCCGGTCAACGTGCGGGCGCTGTCCCGCTTCCAGACCGACACGGAGGCCAAGGCCGTCCTGGAGGGCCTGAAGGAGGGCTCGGTGGACGTCGTCATCGGCACCCACCGGCTGTTCTCCTCCGAGACCAGGTTCAAGGACCTCGGCCTGGTCATCGTCGACGAGGAGCAGCGCTTCGGCGTCGAGCACAAGGAGCAGCTGAAGAAGCTCCGCGCCAACGTCGACGTCCTGACGATGTCCGCGACCCCGATCCCGCGCACCCTGGAGATGGCGGTCACCGGCATCCGCGAGATGTCCACGATCACCACGCCCCCGGAGGAGCGCCACCCGGTGCTCACCTTCGTCGGGCCGTACGAGGAGCGGCAGATCGGCGCCGCCATCCGCCGCGAACTGCTGCGCGAGGGCCAGGTCTTCTACATCCACAACCGGGTCGAGTCCATCGACCGCGCGGCGGCCCGCCTGCGCGAGATCGTCCCCGAGGCGCGCATCGCCACCGCCCACGGCCAGATGTCCGAGGCCGCCCTGGAGCAGGTCGTGGTCGACTTCTGGGAGAAGAAGTTCGACGTGCTGGTGTCGACCACGATCGTCGAGTCCGGCATCGACATCTCCAACGCCAACACCCTGATCGTGGAGCGCGGCGACACCTTCGGCCTGTCCCAGCTGCACCAGCTGCGCGGCCGCGTCGGCCGCGGCCGCGAGCGTGGCTACGCCTACTTCCTGTACCCGCCGGAGAAGCCGCTCACCGAGACCGCGCACGAGCGCCTCGCGACCATCGCCCAGCACACCGAGATGGGCGCGGGCATGTACGTGGCGATGAAGGACCTGGAGATCCGCGGCGCGGGCAACCTGCTCGGCGGCGAGCAGTCCGGGCACATCGCGGGCGTCGGCTTCGACCTGTACGTCCGCATGGTCGGCGAGGCCGTCGCCGACTACCGGCGCCAGCTGGAGACCGGCGAGATCGAGGAGGAGGCGCCGCTCGAGGTCAAGATCGAGCTGCCCGTCGACGCGCACGTCCCGCACGACTACGCCCCCGGCGAGCGCCTGCGCCTCCAGGCCTACCGGTCCATCGCCTCCGCCAACAGCGAGGAGGACATCAAGGCCGTCCGCGAGGAACTCACCGACCGCTACGGCAAGCTGCCCGAGCCGGTGGAGAACCTGCTGCTGGTGGCCGGGCTGCGGATGCTCGCGCGCGCGTGCGGCGTCGGCGAGATCGTCCTGCAGGGCACCAACATCCGCTTCGCCCCGGTGGAGCTGCGCGAGTCGCAGGAACTGCGCCTCAAGCGCCTCTACCCCGGCACGGTCGTCAAGCCCACCGTGCACCAGGTGCTGGTCCCGCGCCCGAAGACCGCCAAGGTCGGCGGCAAGCCGCTGGTCGGCCGCGAACTGCTGGCCTGGGTCGGCGAGTTCCTCACCTCGGTCCTGGGCTGACGGCCGGTGTACGGGGGAGGGGGCGCGCGTGCGGATCGGTGAGCTGGCCGAGGCGACCGGGACGACACCGCGCGCCCTGCGCCACTACGAGCAGCAGGGCCTGATCACGTCCGTGCGCGCGGCCAACGGCTACCGCGCGTACGACCCCGGTACGGCGGTCCGGGTCCGCAACATCCGCCGGCTGCTGGAGGCGGGCCTGACCCTGGACGACGTACGGGTCTTCCTGCCCTGCCTGGACGGCGGCGACGTCGCCGCCGTCCCTGCCTCCCCCCTGGCGCTCAAGGTCGCCCGGGACCGGCTGGCCGTACTCGACGCCCGCATCGCGGCCCAGACGACGGTACGGGACCGCCTGGCGTCGGCGCTGCGAGCGGCGGGCGACGAGGTTCCCTGAAGGGGCCGCGTCAGGGGAGTCCGGGCGGGCCGTGTCAGGGGAGACCGGACGGCCGGGTCAGGCGACGACCGCCCCGCCGTCCACGGGGAGCACCACCCCCGTCACGAACGACGCCTGCGGCGAGGCGAGGTGGGTGATGGCCCAGGCGACCTCCTCGGGGCGGCCGATCCGGCCGAGCGGGGTGTGGTCGAGCTGCCACTTGCGGATGGCGGCCCGCTGCTCGGGGGTGTAGCGGGAGTGGTCGGCGATCGGTGTCTCGATCGCGCCCGGGGCCACGGCGACCACCCGGATGCCCTGCGGCGCCAGTTCCACCGCCCAGCTGCGGGTCAGCACCTCCAGTGCCGCCTTGCCCGCCGCGTACAGGGAGTTGCCGGGCCAGCCCCGCTGGCCGATCGAGGTCGTCACGTTCACCACCACGCCCCGGCTCTCCGTCAGCGCGGGCAGCGCGGCCTGCGTGAGCAGCACGGGCGCGAGGAGGTTGGTCTCCAGCAGCGGCCGTACCGACGCGCGGGTGTAGCTGCGCAGGGAGTCGGCGGTGACGACGGCCGCGTTGTTGACGAGCACGTCGATCCGGCCGTACCGCTCCAGGGCGGCCCGTACGACGGTCTGCGGCCCGTCCTCGGCGGTCAGGTCGGCGGACACGGGCGTGATGCCGGGGTGTCCCGCGGCGGTCCCGGCCAGCGGCGCGGCCCGGCGGCCGACGGCGACGACCCGGGCGCCCTCGGCGGCGAACGCGCGGGCGGTGGCACGGCCGATGCCGGTGCCGGCGCCGGTCACGAGGACGGTACGGGGGCTCTGCGGGGTGCTGTTCTCGCTCATGCCGGGATCGTCGGACCCTGACGCCGGTGACAAGGTCAAGCCGACGGCCGGGAAACCTCGCACAGGAAGCCCGACTTGTCCCCTGATCACCCCTTTACGTCCCATCTTCTGTGCGGCGACGGGCGGTTACCGTGGGAAGCGGAACCATCCGCCCGGCGCCGGAGGGCGGACCAGGGTGAGTGAGGGGGACGTGCCGTGACGCGTCTGAGGGTCGGAGCGGTCACCGCCGTGGCCATGCTGGTCGCCGTGGCCGGCTGCAAGGACGGGCAGAACGAGGGGACGTCCGGGCCCGAGCGCACCGGAGGCGGGGGCGCGGCCCTGGCCGCCGCCGACTCACTGGCAGTCAAGGGCCGTGCGCCGAAGACCGGTTACTCCCGCGACCGGTTCGGCACCGCCTGGGCCGACACCGACTCCAACTCCTGCGACACCCGCGACGACATCCTCAAACGCGACCTGGACAAGGTCAGGTTCACCGGCGGCAGCTGCAAGGTCTCCTACGGCCTGCTGGAGCACGACCCCTACTCCGGCAAGGAGATCACCTACCGGCGCGGCCGCAGCCAGGTCGACATCGACCACGTCGTCGCCCTGTCCGACGCCTGGCAGAAGGGCGCCAAGTACTGGGAGCCCAGCAAGCGGATAGCGCTGGCCAACGACCCCCTCAACCTCCTCGCCGTCGACGCGGGCACCAACCGCGGCAAGGGAGACGGCGACGCGGCCACCTGGCTCCCGCCCAACAAGGCCTACCGGTGCACGTATGTCGCCGCCCAGGTCGCCGTCAAGAAGAAGTACGGCCTGTGGGTCACCGCCGCCGAAAAGGCGGCCATGAAGAAGGTCCTCGCCGGCTGCCCGGACCAGAAGCTGCCCACCGGCGGCAACCCCACCCGGGCACCCGAGCGCTTCCAGGCCCGGTGACCCGCCCGGTAGCCGGGTAAATCGCTGTCCGCCCGGGGGTGTGCCGCCTACCGTGTCCGCCATGGACATCAAGGTGAGCAGCCTCGCCGAGCGGCCCGACCGGCTGCCGGCGGTGCTCGGCATGACCGACACCTGGCCCGAGTTCGTCACCCACGACCTCATGGGCAACGCCCACTACGGCCGCATCCCCACCGAACTCCCGGAGTACGCCCTGTTCGCCGAGGACGAGGACGGCCAGGTCGTCGCCCACGCCTACTGCGTGCCGTTCGCCCTCGACACGGACGGCCGGCGCACCCTGCCGGCCCGGGGCTGGGACCAGGTCCTGGCATGGGCCTTCGCCGACCTGCGCCGCGGCACCCCACCGGACACCGTGAGCGCCATCTCGGTCACCCTCGCCCCGCACGCCCAGGGCCGTGGACTGTCGGCCGTCATGCTCTCGGCGATGCGGGACACCGCCCGCGCCCGCGGCTTCCGCGAGGTCGTCGCCCCCGTCCGCCCGAACGCCAAGCACCGCGAACCGCACACCCCGATCGCCGAGTACGCCCACCGGGTCCGCCCCGACGGACTGCCCGAGGACCCGTGGCTGCGCGTCCACGCCCGGGCCGGCGCCACCATCGACTCCGTCGCCCCGGCCTCCATGACCGTGACCGGCTCGCTGGAGGAGTGGCGCCGCTGGACCGGCCTGCCCTTCGACACCGCGGGCGACGTCGAGGTGCCCGGCGCACTGGTCCCGGTCCGCTGCGAACCGGAGCACGGGTACGCCGTCTACGTCGAACCCAACGTCTGGATGCGGCACCCGCTGTGACCGTGCGCCGGGCCCGGCCCGGCACCGGTGCCTACAGCGCGTCCAGGTCGATGATCTTCCCCGCGGGCTTCTGCGCGGGGACCGGCTTGCCGTACTCCACGAACGACAGGTGCTCCGGCTCCTTCGCGCCGGACGCGGTGTCGATCCGCAGCAGGTACGGCTTGCCCTCGGTCGCCACGTAGGCCGTGTAGCGCTCCTTGCCGTCCTTCTCGTGCAGGGCGATCGCGGGGGCGCCGTCGATCCGCGTGGTCTTCCCGCGGGTGGTGTCCGCCGAGTCGCCGTCGCTTATGTCACCGAGCACCGAGTCCAGGTCGCAGAAGCTCGCGAGGTCCTTGGCGTCCTGGCCCTTCATGGCCATCTTGGTCCACTTCCCGGCCAGCATGTCCACCGCGGCGTCGGTGTCCTCCTTGGACTCGCCCTCGCTCTGCGCGCGCAGGAACTTCTCGTCGTACTTCATGTAGACGCTGCTGCCGGTCCTGATCAGGTCGGCCTTGCCCTGGCCGTCCATGCTGAGCGTGCCGGCGCACTCGCCCTTGCCGTTGAGCGCCATGTCGATGTCGATGGTGCCCTTGCTCTCGTCGTCGGTGATCCGGCCCTTCAGCCGCACGGACGAGGCACCCGTGGTGGCCTTCAGCGCGCGTTCGGCGATCTGGCCGCCGCTCAGTCCGGCGAACGGGCCCTTCGGCTCGCTGTCCGCCGAGTCCTGCCCCGGCAGGCAGCCGGTGGTGAGTCCCGCGGTGGCCGCGGCGGCGAGACAGAGGGCGGCAAGTGCGGTACGACGCATGACAGTTCCTTGCTTGGAGAAGTGGCTGAGAGGAGTGGCTGAGAGAAGCGGGTGCCGGGCGAGGGCCGTCCGGCTTCGCGGGGTGAGTGGTGCGGAGTGGTGCGGGACCGGCGCGGGGGGCGGTGCCCCCGCGCCGGGGACGAACCGGGGACGAGCGGACGGGTCAGGCCTTCTTCCAGTCGCCGCAGTCGTTCGTCTTGAAGTAGGCGTCCGACGCGCTGATGGTGACGACGGCCGTCCCCTTGACGTTGTTGTTGGCGATGATCGAGTCCAGACCGTGACCGGCGTCCTTCACGCGCTCCCAGTAGCAGCCGTCGTCCGTGTTCCCGGTCGACTTGTAGGTGCCCGGCGCGATGTCGGTGCCGACCTTGTACATGCCCCCGTCGCCGTCCATGGAGGAACCGGGCGTGCCCTTGGCCTTCGGGTCCACCGCCTCCCAGTCCTCGCAGTCGCTGGACTTGAAGAGGTTGTCGGTGGGCTTGATGGTCACGTAACTCGTGCCGCTGACGTTGTCGTTGGCGAGCATGGAGTCCAGTTCGCCGGAGGCGTCCTTGGCGCGCTCCCAGTAGCACAGGCCGTCGGAGTTGCCGGTCGTGCGGTACGTCCCCGGCTTCACATCCGTACCGACCCGGTACTCGCCGTCGCCCCCGAACGCGACCTTCTTCTCCTCGGCCGCCGCGGCGCCGCCGGATTCCTTCTTGCCGCCAGACTCGTGCTCGGCCGAAGCCGAGGAGCCCTTGTTGCCGGCGCCGGAACCGCCGCCCTTGCCGTCGTTTCCGGCGTTCGCGGACACGGCGCCGATGACGACGAGCCCCACGACGGCACCGAGCGCGACCTTGGCCTTGATACCCATGGCGAACCCCTCCCCGAGTGTTGCGGCCTCCCCCTCCGGTGGCCGCTGTTCGCTGGGTCAATAAGAGCAGAGCTTGTGAACCGAGTCAACACGGTTCACAAGAGGAGAGCTGTACACGCCGTGAACCCATGGATCTTGTGTACGCCGGTATGCTCGGCGCACACACGGGACGAGGGGAGCAGGGCCGGTGCAGGACAACGCGACAGAGGTGACCGCAGCCGGTATCGCGCGGCTCGCCGGGGTGGGCCGCGCCGCCGTCAGCAACTGGCGCCGCCGGCACGCCGACTTCCCGAAGCCGGTCGGCGGTACCGAGACCAGCCCGTCCTTCGCCCTCGCCGAGGTCGAGGCCTGGCTGCGCAAGCAGGGCAAACTCGCCGAGGTCCCGCTGCGCGAGCGGGTCTGGCAGCAGCTCGCCGGCCACCCGGAAGGCCCGCTGACCGCCCTGGTGCACGCCGGCTGTGTGCTGCTGCTCATCCATGAACGGCCCACCGTGTGGCTCGACGCGAGCGCGGGCTCCGACGCGAGGCTGGCCGCGGTGCTGCCGGGGGCGCTGGAGCAGGTGCTGACCTCGCGCTTCGGCGGCGCGAGCGGGCGCGGGGGGAGGGGTGTGAAGGAGGCGGGCGCGGCCGGGGGTGTGAAGTCGGGGGCTCAGGCCGGCGGTGTGAACGCCGCGGTCGCGGGGGGCGGTGTGAACGCGCCGGGCGGTGCCGGCCGTGTGAACCCTGCTGCCGCCGCGGCCGGTGTGAACGCTTCGGCCACGGCAGCCGGTGTGAACGCCGCTGTCACGGATCCCGCTGTGAACGCGTCACCAGCGCGGCCGGCCGTGAACACCCCGCTGACTGTTCACAGACCCCCGACTGTTCACGGCACGCCAACCGGACACCCCGCGGCAGCCGCGCAGGCCTCCGACGCCGCCGCGTACGCCTCGGACACAGCCGGGCGCACCGCCGACTCCGCAGCGCACACCGCCGCGCAGGCCTCCGGCGCGGCCGCCCGCGCCCCGCAAGCCACCCCAGCCGCGTCAGTCACCCAAACCACCCCAGCCACCCCCGCCCTCCGCACCCCCACCGGCCCCCAACTCCTCCCCTCCGCCCCCCTCCTCCGCGGGGTCGCCGAGCTGGCCGCCGAGGTGGGGGCGCGGCAGACGTTCGAGTTCCTGCTGGGCCGGCACCTGGACGCCAACCCGCGCCAGTACACGCTGACCCCGGCCGAACTCGCCGGCCTCATGGCCGACCTCGCCGGTCCGGCCCGTACCGCGCTGGACCCCGCCTGCGGCACCGGCGCCCTGCTGCGCGCCGTCGACCCCCGCCCCGACCAGGAGCTGTACGCCCAGGACAGCGCCCCCGAGCCGGCCGCGCTCAGCGCGCTCCGGCTCGCGCTGCACAGCCGGGCCACCGTGCGCGCCGCCGCCGGCGACACCCTGCGCGCCGACGCCCACCCCGGCCTGCGCGCCGACGTGGTCCTGTGCCATCCGCCGTTCAACGAGCGCAACTGGGGCCACGACGAGCTCGCCTACGACCCCCGCTGGGAGTACGGCTTCCCCGCGCGCACCGAGTCGGAGCTGGCCTGGGTGCAGCACGCGCTGGCCCGGCTGACCGACGGCGGCACCGCCGTCCTGCTCATGCCGCCGGCCGCGGCCTCCCGCCGCTCCGGGCGCCGGATCCGGGCCGACCTGCTGCGCCGGGGCGCGCTGCGGGCCGTCGTGGCGCTGCCGGTCGGGGCGGCACCGCCGTACAACATCCCGCTGCACCTGTGGGTGCTGCGCCGGCCCGACCGGATGCCGGCGACGCCCGAGGTGCTGCTCGTGGACACCGGGAGGTTCGCCGGGGAGGGGCGGGGCGGGCCGGACTGGGAGGCGGTACGGGAGGCGGTGACGGACGCCTGGCGCGCCTTCACGCGCGCGGGGCGGCTGACGGAGCGGCCGGGGCTGGCCCGTTCGGTGCCGGTCATCGAACTCCTCGACGACGACGTGGACCTCGCGCCCGCCCGCCACCTGCCGCCGGCCGTCGCCGACGGTGCGGAGCAGCTCACGCGGGTGCGCGACCGCCTCGGCGCGACCCTGCGCCTGACCGCCGACCTCACCCCGCCCCCCGCCGACCCGGCACCGCCCGCGCGCTGGCCGCTCACCACCGTCGGCGAACTCGCGCGCGGGGGCGCGCTGGTGATGCGCACCGGCGGGAACGGCGGCCCCGCGCGCGTACCGGTCCTCACCGACCACGACGTCCTGGCCGGCACGGCACCGTCGGGCACGCTCCCGGAGAGCGAGGAGGAGGCCGTGCTGACCGAGCCGGGCGACGTCGTCGTACCGGTGCTCGGCGGGGGAGCGGTGACGCGCGTGATCGACGAGGCGACGGCCGGCGCCGCCCTGGGGCGCAACCTCGTCCTGCTGCGCCCCGATCGCACGGCGCTCGACCCGTGGTTCCTCGCCGGGTTCCTGCGCGGGACCGCCAACAACCGGCAGGCCAGCAGTTACGCCTCCACGGCGACCCGACTGGACGTGCGCCGGCTGCAGCTGCCCCGGCTCACGCTGGACGAACAGCGGCGCTACGGCGCACGGTTCCGCGCCCTCGACGAGTTCGAGCGGGCGCTGCGGCAGGCGAGCCGGCTCGGGGAGCAACTCGTACGCGGGATGTACGACGGACTGACGGACGGCACGGTCGCACCCGACTGAACCCGGCCCCGGCGGACGAAAGTGATCAGTGCGACAACGGTTCGGTACAACCCGTGACCGGTTGTCCTTGTCGGCCTATACGCTCGGACTCCGACCCGGACACCGTCCCGTCGGCGTCCCGTCCCCATCGGTCCCACTCGGTCCAGGAGCAGTCATGTACGGCCACGGCACGACGCCGCCTCCTCGCAGCGCGGGAACGGTCATATCCCTGCGCGTGCTGTTCGCGGCGGCCGGGGCCCTCACGTGCGGACTGCTGTCCTGCCTCCCGCTGTTCCGGGTGGCCTTCGTGCGGGGCCGCTGGTTCGACTGGCTGATCGCCTGGCTGAGCCTGCCGCTGTCCATCACCGGGCTGGTGGTGGTCGGCGCAGTGCCGGAGACGGACCCGCGCAGCGACGTCGCGCTGGCGCTGCTCCTGCTCCTCGGCGTGGTGTCCGCGGTGTACTACCTGGTCGTGGACATCCGGGTGCACCAGCAGCGGACGTTCGCCGGGTACGCGCAGGCGCCCACCGTGGCCGGGCCCTACGGCTACGGGCACCCGGCACCGCCGTACGCGACGCCCGGCCCGGTACCGCAGCAGCCCGTACCGCCCGCGCACCACACGCCGGTGCCCCAGCCGCCCGCGCACCACACGCCGGTACCCCCCGTGCCGCGGGCCGAGCCGCCGCAGCGCCCCGCGCCCGCCCGCATCGACCAGGTGCGCGCCGAACTCGACGAACTGAGCGATTACCTGCGCCGGCACGACGGACCCGAGGGCCGCGGCGAGGGCGGGCGGTGACCGTGGCGACAGGGCGCATGGTCGCCGGCCGCTACGAACTGTCCACGCTCATCGGGCAGGGCGGCATGGGCCAGGTCTGGACGGCGTACGACCGCAGGCTCGACCGGCGCGTGGCGGTGAAGCTGCTGCGCCCGGACAAGGTGGCGGGCCAGGAGGCGGACGAACTGCGCCGCCGGTTCGTGCGCGAGTGCCGGGTGACCGCGCAGGTGGACCACCCCGGTCTGGTGACGGTGCACGACGCGGGCAGCGAGGGCGAGGAGCTGTTCCTCGTCATGCAGTACGTCGACGGCGCCGACCTCTCCGACCACCTCGCCGAGCACGACCCGTACCCGTGGCAGTGGGCGGTCGCGGTGGCCGCGCAGCTGTGCGCCGTGCTGAGCGCCGTGCACGCGGTGCCGATCGTGCACCGCGACCTCAAGCCGCGCAACGTGATGGTGAAGCAGGACGGCATGGTCACCGTCCTCGACCTGGGCGTGGCCTCGGTCATGGACACCGACACCACCCGCCTCACGCACACCGGCTCCCCGATCGGCTCGCCCGCCTACATGGCGCCGGAGCAGGCGATGGGCGGCGCGGTCGGCCCGTACACCGACCTGTACGCGCTGGGTGTGCTGATGCACGAACTGCTGAGCGGGGAGGTCCCGTTCGCCGGTTCCACGGCGCTGGGCGTGCTGCACCGGCACCTGTACGAACCGCCGCTGCCCGTGCGCCGGATCCGCCCCGAGGTGCCCGAGGCGCTGGAGACGCTGGTGCTGCGGCTGCTGGCCAAGGACCCCCAGCACCGCCCAGCGTCCGCGCAGGAGGTGTACGAGGACCTGGCACTGCTGCTGCCCGCGCGCGGGACGCCCACGGGCGCGCCCCTGGACCCCACCCGCCCCTTCCTGCGCCCGCACGCCCCCTGGCCGGACCGCGCCAGGACCCCCGCGCCGCAGCCCGCCCCGGTCGCGCCCGCCCCGCCGGTGGCCGAGAAGCCCGACGTCGCCGCCGCCGTGGACGAGGTCAAGCGCCTGCTGGGCGAGGGCCGCATCACGCAGGCCGTCGACATCTTGGGCGCGATCCTGCCGGCCGCCGCCGAGCAGCACGGCGAGCACTCCCCGGTCGTACGCACCCTGCGCAAGCAGTACGCGGCCACGCTCATGGACGACGGCCAGTACCGGCGCGCGCTGCCCGAACTGCGCCGCCTCGCCGACGAACGCGCCGCCGAGGCCGGCCAGGCCGACCCGCAGTCGCTGCGCTACCGCTACGAGGCCGCGCAGTGCCTGGAGCAGCTGGGCGAACCGGCGGCGGCGCTGGCCGAGTACCGCGCGCTGCTGCCGTACTACGAGAACCAGTACGTCTCCGGGGACCCGCAGCTCGCCCACGAGGTCCGCCGCCGCATCGGCCACCTCCTGCTCGCCCTCGGCGACCGCCCGGCCGCGCACGACACGCTCGCCCGGCTGTGCCTGGACGTGGAGCGGCTGCACGGACCCGGCCATCCGATGGCCATGGAGGTCCGCCGGACCCTCCAGTGGCTGGGACAGGTGCGCGGATAGGTACGCGGCGGTGCCCGAAGCGCGGGCGAATCGTTGGTCGAATGGGTTGGCCGCGGCCCGCCCACTGCCTACCATCGATCACCGCAAGACTTTGTGCACCGTCGCACAATCTCCTCAGGAGGTTTCCTTGCACCGCCGCCGTCGCACCGCGCTCGTCCTCACCGCCGCGATCGCCGCCGCGGCACCCCTGCTGACCGCCTGCGGAAACGATGCGCATCCGGGCGCCGCGGCCGTCGTCGGCGGACAGCGGATCACCGTCGCCCAGCTGGAGAACCGGGTCGACGAGGTCCGCAAGGCCCAGCGGGCCGCGGTGCCGAACGAGACGCAGTACCAGCAGGTCGTCTCCTCCACCAGCAGCCTGACCCGCGACACCCTGCACAACATGGTGCTCGACCGGGTGCTGCACCGTGCCGCGCGGGACCACGGCATCTCGGTCACCCGCAAGGAGATCCAGCAGATGCGCGGGGACCTGGAGCGGCAGGCCGGCGGCAGCAAGGGCCTGGAGACGGCCTGGCTGCAGAAGTACGGCATCGCCCCGGCCCGCCTCGACGACAACCTGCGCCTGCAGCTGGAGGCGCAGAAACTCGCCTCCAGGCTCGGCACCGACACCAGCCAGCCCGCCTTCTGGAAGGCCCTGTCCAAGGCCTCGGAGGAGCTCCACGTCGACCTCAACCCGCGCTACGGCTCCTGGGACGTGCAGAAGAGCAGCCGGGTGGACGCCGAGACACCGTGGGTGCGGGAGGTCACGACGGCGGGCGGCCAGCCGGTCACGGCGTAGGCCGACCGCGGCGTAGGCGGGCCGGGGGCCCGAGCAGCGGGTCCGGTCATACGATCACACGATCCCCTCGGCCCTGTGGACAACGCGATCCGCTCCCCGGGGCCGTGGGTTACGTTCGGTTCGTGAACGGAATCAGCCCCGAACCCCGCCCCGAACCCCGCCCCGGAACCCGCCCGCAGCCCGGTCCGGACGCCGCCCCGCAGGCCGCCCCCGGCCGCATCGTCCTGCTCACCACCAGCCACCGCGTCGCCCCCGGCCTGCTGTCCTGGCCCGCCTGGCAGGCCCTGCGCACCGCCGACGCCGTGCTGTGCGCGGACGGCGCCCATCCACAGCTGCCGTATCTGCGCGAGGCCGGGATAGCGGTGGCGCAGGCGTCCCCCACCGCCCAGGAGCTGGTGGACACCTGCGCCGGCGGGCGCACGGTGGTGGTCGTGGCGACGGGCGAGGGCGAGCCGGCGCTCACCGACGGCCTCGCCCGGCTGGCCGGCTCCGGCCGGGTCGCCATGCCGGAGCTGGAGCTGCTCCCCGCCTCCTACGACCTGCCCGGCGCCCGCCTGCTGGACCTCGTGCAGGTCATGGACCGCATCCGCGCCGAATGCCCCTGGTCCTCCCGGCAGACCCATGAGGGCCTGGCGAAGTACGGCATCGAGGAGGCGTACGAACTGGTCGAGGCGATCGAGGCCGGCGACCGCGAGGAGCTGCGCGAAGAGCTGGGCGACGTCCTCCTCCAGGTCGTCTTCCACTCCCGGATCGCCGAGGAGGACCCCGACGCGCCGTTCTCCGTCGACGACGTCGCCGGCGGCATCGTCGCCAAGCTCATCCACCGGCACCCGCACGTCTTCGGCGACGAGCAGGCCGAGACCCCCGAGGACGTCAAGGAGCACTGGCTGCGCACCAAGGCCGAGGAGAAGCAGCGCACCTCCGTCACCGACGGCGTCCCGCTCGGCCAGCCCGGCCTGGCCCTCGCCGCCAAGCTCGCTTCCCGCACCCGGACGGCCGGCCTGGACGTCCCGCTCCCGCGGGGAGAGGGCATCGGCTACGAACTGCTGGCGCTGGCGGTACGCGCCGAGGCGGACGGCATCGACCCGGAGGCGGCACTCCGCGCGGCGGCACGGGCGTACCGGGACGCGATACGCGCGGCGGAGCGCGACGGCGGGAGCGGGGCCGAGTGAGCGACGGCGCGTGCGGCAGCTGAGGGGAAGGAGGGGGAAAAGGCAGTCGGGAAGGAGGTGTCGGGAAGGAGCGTCGGTCTCCTCACGGGACGTCGGAACGCCGGCGTCAGTACCGTTGGCGTAGAGCGTGACGGCGATGCGTTGGGGGCTTGCGTGGGGCTGGATCTGACGGGCGTGGGGGCCCAGGTGCTCGTGGCGGGGCTGCGCTCGGTGGAGTGGGCGGGGGTGCGTGACCGGTTCGCGGAGTGGTTCCGCAAGCACGACGCCCCCGCGTTCGCGGCCAAACTCCCCTCCGCCCGGCTGTCCGCCACCAGCGTCTCCGGGCTGGAGGAGCGGACCTGGCGCAACCGTCTGGTCAGCACGCTCCTGTTCGCCCTGGACGGGGAGGCGGCGGAGGAGCAACTGCGCGAGCTGATCAGGGAGAGGGGCGAGGTGTTACCGGAGGCGGAGCAGAGCCCGGCCCGCCCCGCGGACCACGTCGATTTCCGCAACGGCACCTTCCACGGGCAGGTGGTAGGCGTCCAGATCCAGCACGCCTACGGCGGCCCGCAGGCCTTCGCCGGCACCGGGCCGGCCGACTGGCCGACGGCGACCGAGCTGGAGCCGCTCGCGCACGGGGTGCGGCCGGCCCGGCGGGTGAAGGGGCTGCCGCAGCTGCCGCCCTACGTCGAGCGGGAGGCCGACGGCGCCGTCGGCACGGCGCTGGCGGACGGCGGGCTCGTGGTGGTGCTCGGGGAGCCGTTCGCGGGCAAGTCGCGCACGGCGCTCGCGATCCTGGCGGCCGAGCTCCCGACGGCCCGGGTGTATGCGCCGGACGCCGGGGCGGACCTGCGCGGCCTGCCCGACATGCTGCGCGGCGCGGCGGAGCACCACGTGCTGTGGCTCGACGACCTCGACGGCCACCTCGGGGACGGCGGGCTGGAGCCGCGGCTGCTGGCACGGCTGGCCGGCCTGGGAACGGTCGTACTCGCCACCTTGCGGGAGGACGCCTACGACGAGTACCGGCAGACCCCGCGCGGCCGGGTGCTGGACCTGGCGCAGATCGTGGAGCTGCCCCGCGAGTGGACGGACGCCGAGCGGGCCCGCGCCGCCGCGTCGAAGGACCCGCGGCTGACGGAAGCCGCGGGGGACTGCGAGGCGGAGGGGATCGCGGCCCACCTCGCCGTGGAACCGCCGCTGTGGGCGGACTTCCGGCGCGCCCGGCGCAAGCACCCGCGGGGACAGGCGCTGGTGCGGGCGGCGATCGACCTGGCGCGCTGCGGCCTGCGCGGACCGCTGCCGCAGGACCTGCTCGAAGAGGTGGCCGAGGGCTACGGGCCGGCGGCCGGGACGCAGACGGAGACGGTCGAGGAGGCCCTGGAGTGGGCCGCCAGGGAGCGGTACGGGGTGCTGCCGCTGCTGCGGCGCGTCGGACCGCGGGCCTGGGCGGCGGCGGGGCCGCTGGTGGGCGCCGCCCGGCACGACGAGGAGTATCCGCCGGTGGACGGCGCGCTGTGGCAGCGGGCGCTGGACGTCGCGCGGACGGGCGAGGGGCACGACGCCGGGCTGGTGACCACCCTGGCGGGCGCCGCGTTCGAACGGGCCGTCCAGGCGGGGGACCGGCAGGCGATGTACCGGCTCGGGCTGCTGGAGGAGTACGAGGGGCACCGGCAGGAGGCCGAGGCCTGGTTCCGCAGGGCGGCCGGGGCCGGGGTGGCCGAGGCGGCCGGCCGGCTCGGACGACTTCTGGCGGAGCGCGGGGAGGGCAAGGAGGCGGAGCCGTACCTGGAGCGGGCCGCCGAGGCCGGGGACGGCCGGGCGGCGACGCTGCTCGGAAAGCTGCTGCGCGACCGCGCGGCGAAGTGGCTTCGGGCGGGGGCGGCCCGGAAGGACCCGGAGGCCGTGCACCTGCTGGCCGATCTGCTGATGACGAGCGGCGGGGCCGACCAGTTGTGGGATCTGTACCACACGGCGTCGGCCGCGGGACGGACCGAGGTGGCCCGGAGCATCGGCATGTGGCTCCTGGTGTGGAACCACCGCATCGCCGGCCAGGCCTGGCTGCGCCGCGCGGCGGACGCCGGGGACGAGGAGGCCGCCGACATGCTCGAGCACGCCGAACGGCCGGACACGCTGGAGGACGCCTTGAGCTACTTCGAGCCCAGCGCCCTCTACCCCTTGGACCGCGCCCACTACGGGGCCGTGCTGGAGGCCGCGGGCCGCACGGAGGACGCACGCGACCACTACCGCGTGGGCTACGAGCAGGGTGACGCCTACGGCGCCTACCGCCTGGCCGTCCTGCTGGAGGAGCAGGGCAGCCGGGAGGCGGCGCGTGGCTGGTACCGCAAGGCCGCCGAGCTGGGCCACCCCGCCGCCCTGAAGGCGCTCGGCGAGGTGCCCGCCGGGCCGGATACCGTCAGGGAGTGACCAACGAGCCCGGCCCCCCGACCGCCCCCGCCCTCTTCACCTGGGAGTTCGCCGCCGATCCGTACCCCGCCTACGCCTGGCTGCGCGAGCACGCGCCGGTGCACTGGACGCGGTTGCCGAGCGGTGTCGAGGCGTGGCTGGTCACCCGGTACGCCGATGCCCGGCAGGCGCTGGCCGACCAGCGGCTGAGCAAGAACCCGGCGCATCACGACGAGCCCGCGCACGCCAAGGGCAAGACCGGCATCCCGGGTGAGCGCAAGGCCGAGCTGATGACGCACCTGCTGAACATCGACCCGCCGGACCACACCCGGCTGCGCAGGCTGGTCAGCAAGGCGTTCACCCCCCGCCGGGTCGCCGAGTTCGCCCCCCGGGTGCAGGAGCTGACCGACGGCCTCATCGACCGGTTCGCGCAGAGCGGCTCGGCCGACCTCATCCACGAGTTCGCCTTCCCGCTGCCCATCTACGCCATCTGCGACCTGCTCGGCGTCCCGCGCGAGGACCAGGACGACTTCCGGGACTGGGCGGGCATGATGATCCGGCACGGCGGAGGCCCCCGGGGCGGGGTCGCCCGGTCGGTGAAGAAGATGCGCGGCTATCTCGGCGAGCTGATCCACCGGAAGCGGGAGGCGCTGCCCGCCGTGCCCGCGCCCGGCGAGGACCTGATCTCCGGCCTCATCCGGGCCTCCGACCACGGCGAGCACCTCACCGAGAACGAGGCCGCCGCCATGGCCTTCATCCTGCTGTTCGCCGGCTTCGAGACGACGGTCAACCTCATCGGCAACGGCACCTACGCCCTGCTCACCCACCCCGGGCAGCGCCGCCGGCTGCAGGAGTCCCTGGCCCGCCACGAGACCGGCCTGCTGGCGACCGGCGTGGAGGAACTCCTGCGCTTCGACGGCCCGGTGGAGCTGGCCACCTGGCGGTTCGCCACCGAGCCGCTGACCATCGGCGGGCAGGACGTCGCGGCGGGCGATCCGGTGCTCGTCGTCCTCGCCGCCGCCGACCGGGACCCGGAGCGGTTCGCCGACCCGGACGTGCTGGACCTCGCCCGCCGCGACAACCAGCACCTCGGGTACGGGCATGGCATCCACTACTGCCTGGGCGCGCCGCTCGCCCGCCTGGAGGGCCAGACCGCGCTCGCGACCCTGCTCACCCGGCTGCCGGACCTGCGGCTCGCCGCGGACCCGGCGGAGCTGCGCTGGCGCGGCGGGCTCATCATGCGCGGCCTGCGCACCCTGCCGGTGGAGTTCACGCCGGTCGGCGGGGACGGCGGCGGTCAGTAGTCCAGTTCCGCGAACCACTCGCCCCGGCCGCCCGGCGTCAGGTCGAGCAGGTGCCAGACGGGGCAGAGGAGGTCGATGCCGCGCTGGTCGACGTCCTCGGCCATGCGGGGGCGGGCGGAGTAGAAGTGGCGGACCGTGCCGTCGGCGTCCCGGGTGAAGACGGAGACCGTGGAGTCCTGGACGCCGTCCGCGTCCTCGCTGCCCAGGTCGTACTTGAAGGTGCTGTCCCCGCAGCTCAGCAGGCGCAGCCGGGACCAGCCGCGGGTGCGGGCGTGCTGCCGCAGGACGGGCGGGTCGGCGGCGGCCACGACGACGAGGTCGGCGTTCTGGGCGAGGTGGTGGGCGATGCCGTTGTAGCCGTCGATCCACAGGGTGCACATCGGGCACGGACTGGTCTGCCGTTTGCCGTACATGAAGTGGTAAACGATCAACGGCCGGCCGGGGCCGGTGAACAGCCGGCTCAGGGTGACCTCGCGCACCGGGGTGTCGCCCGCGTCGAGGTCGGCGGGGCCTTCGAGGAAGACGTAGTCGTCGACCTCGGGGCCCGGGGGAAGCGCCCTGCGCCGGGCCGCGACTTCTTCGCGGTGGCGCATGAGGTCGATCTCGGCGTGGCGGAGTTCCTCGCGGGCGGCGAGGTACTCCGCGGACTCGCCGGGAAGTCGGGTGTGCCGGAACATCGTGGTCCCTCCTGGCTGGGAAGCCCCCCAGGTCATGTCGGGTCCATGGTTCCGGTTGCCGCCCCGGCCCGCGGTGCGACGGCGCCGTTCCCGACGGGTGACGGCGGGGTGTGGGAGCGAATGGTGACGGCCCCTCAGCCGGAAGATGACAACATCTCAACTCTGTGATCTTCACGTGATCTGCGCGGCATGAACTTGTGACAAGTGATCGTCTGCCGATACGTTCACCCATCAGCGCGGCGACCGGCTCCATCCGCCGCGCCGGCTCTGCTGTCGCTCGAAAGGCTTCTGCATGCTCTCCGGGAACGGTCGACACCGTCGCCCCCGCCAGGCCCCCGCCCTCCTCGTCGCGGCCGGCGTGACCGGCTCCGCCATCGCCATCCCGCTCCTCGGCGCGGCGAGCGCCAACGCGGCCGACGGCACCACGTGGGACAAGGTGGCCGAATGCGAGAGCGGCGGCTCCTGGAGCGCGGACACCGGCAACGGGTACTACGGCGGCCTGCAGATCTCGCAGGACGACTGGAACGCCTACGGCGGCGGCCAGTACGCGGCCAGCCCCGACCAGGCCAGCCGCAACCAGCAGATCGCCGTCGCCGAGAAGATCCTCGCCGACAAGGGCACCTCCCCGTGGGCCACCTGCGCCCTGCTGTCCGGGCTGACCACGGGCTCGGGCTCCTCCGTGGACGTCGACACGGGCGTCGGCGGCTCCGGTGACACGGACGGTTCGGGCGACTCGTCCGGATCGACCGAGAAGTCCGATACATCCGGCAACTCCGGCTCCTCCGACGCCTCCGAGGGCTCCGGCCCGTCCGGTCGGCCGGACGCGTCGCCCTCCACCGGTGCCGGCTCCGACGCCAACTCCGGCTCGGGCTCCGGCTCCTCGTCGGACGCGACCGCCGAGCCGGGCGGGAAGCCGGACAAGGGTGCCGGTACGGACACCGGCTCCAAGGGGACCAAGGGCCCCAAGTCGGACAAGTCCGCCTCGCCGGACGCCGGAGACTCGCGGGGATCCGCCCCGACGGCCACCCCGGGCACCGGTGCGGCGGACAACCCCCAGCAGGCCGCCGGTTCCTGGAGCCTGGTCGACACCGGGGCCCTCAGTGGCGGGCGCCACCGCGGGGCGAGCGCGGACGAAAACGTGACGAGCGGTCAGGAAGTCACCTCTTCCGGACGGCACGCAGCGCGCGAAACGGACACGTACACCGTCCGCGAGGGCGACACCCTCGCCTCCATCGCCGACTCCCTTGAGGTCGACGGCGGGTGGCACGCGCTCTACGTCGGCAACAAGAAGGCCATCGGGGCCGACCCGAACCACATCAGCGCCGGTCAGACCCTGGAAGTCGAGGGCGAAACCGACGCGAAGTAGCCGGAGTTGACGCCCCACTTAGCGCCTTAATGTCCGGTTTGGCGAAAGTGTGGGATGAGTCTCAGAAGCCCTGATCGTCTTTGAAATTCCGCGGATCGCGTGTCTACGGTCGAGGCCGCTCGTCACCACGAGCCCCGGCAGTCGCAACGCCGAATCCTGCCAGCGGTTGCCCGGGAACAGTCGTCGCGTCAAGCGCCGTAGGCAGGAGCGGGGGACCCAAGGTAAGTGCCGGGCCCGGCAGTTGACTGCCGGACCGGCTGGGGGTGAAGCCGCGCCACCCGCGACAGCGGGAGCGCGGCCGGGCAACTCAACCGGCCCGAACCCGACAGCTCACCTCGCAGGCGTCGGTGAGGGGATCGATCCATGCTGTTTACCGGCAAGGGCAAGCACCGTCGTCCGTCCAAGGCCGTTCGCGCCATCACGCTCGCCGGTGTCACCGGTGCCGCCGTCGCCGCCCCGCTGATGGCGGCCGGCAACGCCTCCGCCGCCACCTCCGCCGAGTGGGACAAGGTCGCCCAGTGCGAGTCCGGCGGCAACTGGTCCATCAACACCGGCAACGGCTACTACGGCGGTCTGCAGTTCTCCGCCTCCACCTGGGCCGCGTACGGCGGCACCGCCTACGCCCCGCAGGCCAACCAGGCCAGCAAGGCACAGCAGATCGCGGTCGCCGAGAAGGTCCTCGCCGCGCAGGGCAAGGGCGCCTGGCCGGTCTGCGGCACGGGCCTGTCCGGCACCCCGTACAACGGCTCGGCGCCGAGCACCTCCTCGAACTCGGGCAGCGGCACCGGCACCACCACCACCCGCTCCACCGAGCAGCAGAGCGCCTCCCGCTCCGCGGAGCGTCCGGCCGCGAGCGCGAGCAAGGGCCAGAGCAAGACCGTCACCACCCCGACCGGCAAGAAGGTCAAGAAGGGCGACGGCGAGTACAAGGTCGTCACCGGCGACACGCTCAGCACCATCGCCCAGAAGCACCACGTGCAGGGCGGCTGGAAGAAGCTGTTCGAGCTGAACAAGGACATCGTCGAGGACGCCAACCTGATCTACCCGGGTCAGCAGCTGCACCTGAAGTGACACCCGGCTGCCGGCCGGATCACCGGGCCCGCACATCCGTGCGGGCCACCCTGAAGACCCCCGTGCGGGCCACCCCCCGGTCCCCACGGGCTCCCCGCCCCGGTGCGTGTTCCCCCGTACGCACCGGGGCGGGGTTTTTTCATGCCTCCCGCCACCCCCTTTGTTTCAGGCGGGAACAAAAGGTAGCGTCGCCTTGTCCACGGGACGGTCGGTCGGTGGCCGACGCCCCCGGGACGGTTAGGCTCTAGGCGCAAGGCACACCAGCCCCGCACTTCCAGCGTCACATCCAAGAAGGAGATGCTCGTGCCGTCCATCGACGTCGTCGTAGCCCGGGAAATCCTGGACTCCCGAGGCAACCCCACGGTCGAGGTCGAGGTCGGCCTCGACGACGGCAGCACGGGTCGTGCCGCCGTTCCGTCCGGCGCCTCGACCGGCGCCTTCGAGGCCATCGAGCTCCGCGACGGTGACCCGAACCGCTACCAGGGCAAGGGCGTCGAGAAGGCCGTCCTCGCCGTCATCGAGCAGATCGGCCCGGAGCTGGTCGGCTACGACGCCACCGAGCAGCGCCTGATCGACCAGGCCATGTTCGACCTGGACGCCACCGACAACAAGGGCTCCCTCGGCGCCAACGCCATCCTCGGCGTCTCGCTCGCCGTCGCCCACGCCGCCTCCGAGGCCAGCGACCTGCCCCTGTTCCGCTACCTGGGCGGCCCGAACGCGCACCTGCTGCCGGTGCCGATGATGAACATCCTGAACGGCGGCTCGCACGCCGACTCCAACGTGGACATCCAGGAGTTCATGATCGCCCCGATCGGCGCGGAGTCCTTCTCCGAGGCCCTGCGCTGGGGCACCGAGGTCTACCACACCCTGAAGAAGGTCCTGAAGAGCAAGGGCCTGTCCACCGGCCTCGGCGACGAGGGCGGCTTCGCCCCGAACCTCGGCTCCAACCGCGAGGCCCTCGACCTCATCCTCGAGGCCATCAAGGAAGCCGGCTACGCCCCCGGTGAGCAGATCGCCCTCGCCCTCGACGTGGCCGCCTCCGAGTTCTACAAGGACGGCAAGTATCTCTTCGAGGGCAAGGAGCGCTCCGCCGCCGAGATGACGGAGTACTACGAGGAGCTCGTCGCGGCCTACCCGCTCGTCTCCATCGAGGACCCGCTGTTCGAGGACGACTGGGCCGGCTGGAAGGTCATCACCGACCGTCTCGGCGACAAGGTCCAGCTGGTCGGTGACGACCTGTTCGTCACCAACCCCGAGCGCCTGGCCCGTGGCATCGAGGAGGGCACCGCCAACGCCCTGCTCGTGAAGGTGAACCAGATCGGCTCGCTGACCGAGACCCTGGACGCCGTCGAGCTGGCCCAGCGCAACGGCTTCAAGTGCATGATGTCCCACCGCTCCGGCGAGACCGAGGACGTCACCATCGCCGACCTGGCCGTCGCCACCAACTGCGGCCAGATCAAGACCGGCGCCCCGGCCCGCTCCGAGCGCGTCGCCAAGTACAACCAGCTGCTGCGCATCGAGGAGATCCTCGACGACGCCGCGGTGTACGCCGGCCGCAGCGCCTTCCCGCGGTTTCGCTCCGCGAACCAGTAGGCACAGCAAGGGCTGAGCCAGCCCGGGCTAAGTCTCAGCCAGTCGTACGTACGTCCCCGTACCCGGTCCCGTACCGTGTCCGGGGACGTACGCACGTGTGAAAGGGGAGGCGGAGAGCCAGATGGCCGTGAAGGACCGGGACCGTTTCTCCACCGCGACCAGGCTGCGGCTGCTCGGCGAGCAGACGGCGGCCCGGGTCTACCGTTCCCAGACCAAGCGGCAGGCCCGCCGCTCCCGCCTCACCGGCCGCGCGGCGCTGCTCGCGCTGGTGCTGTGCTCCCTGATCGTCGCCCTCGCCTACCCGATGCGTCAGTACGTCTCCCAGCGCGCGGAGATCGCCGACCTCCAGCGGCAGCGGGAGCAGGCCCGCGAGCGCGTCGAGCAGCTGCGTGACCTGAAGGCGCGCTGGCAGGACGACGCCTACGCCGAGCAGCAGATCCGCCGCCGGCTGCACTACGTGAAGCCCGGCGAGACCGGGTACGTGGTCGTCGACCCGGGTGCGGCCAGACCGTCCCGCGCCGACCTCGGGGCCGCCCACCGGCCCTGGTACGCGAACGTCTGGGACGGCGTCGACAAGTCCGACGCGTCCGACCAGTGAGCCGGCGTCACGGCCGGTACGACCAGAAAGCCACTCTGAAAGCAGTCATGGAAACGCCTCCGCCGCCCACTCCGCGCACCGAGCCCACCGACGCGGACGTAGAGGCCTTCAAGCAGCAGCTGGGCCGCCCGCCGCGGGGCCTGCGGGCCATCGCGCACCGCTGCCCGTGCGGCCAGCCGGACGTCGTGGAGACGGCTCCGCGCCTGCCCGACGGCACCCCCTTCCCGACGCTCTACTACCTGACGTGCCCCAAGGCGTCCTCCGCCATCGGCACGCTGGAGGCGAACGGCGTGATGAAGGAGATGACCGAGCGGCTGGGGACCGATCCCGAGCTGGCCGCCGCCTACCGGGCCGCGCACGAGGACTACATCCGCCGCCGGGACGAGATCGAGGTCCTGCAGGGCTTCCCGAGCGCCGGCGGCATGCCGGACCGGGTCAAGTGCCTGCACGTGCTCGTCGCCCACTCGCTGGCCGCCGGACCGGGCGTGAACCCGCTCGGCGACGAGGCCCTGGCGATGCTTCCGGAGTGGTGGAGCAAGGGCGCCTGCGTGACGCTCGACGACGGTGAGGGGGAGGGGAAGTGACCCGCGTCGCCGCCGTCGACTGCGGCACCAACTCCATCCGCCTGCTGGTCGCCGACGCCGACCCGGCGACGGGTGAACTGACCGAGCTGGACCGCCGCATGACGATCGTGCGGCTCGGCCAGGGCGTCGACCGCACCGGCCGGCTCGCGCCCGAGGCGCTGGAGCGCACCTTCGCGGCCTGCCGCGAGTACGCGGCCGTCATCAAGGAGTACGGCGCCGAGCGCCTCCGCTTCGTGGCCACCTCCGCCTCCCGCGACGCCGAGAACCGGGACGACTTCGTGCAGGGCGTGCTGGACATCCTCGGGGTCGAGCCGGAGGTCATCTCCGGCGACCAGGAGGCCGAGTTCTCCTTCACCGGCGCCACGAAGGAACTGACCGGCCGCACCGACCTGACCCGGCCCTACCTGGTCGTGGACATCGGCGGCGGCTCCACCGAGTTCGTCGTCGGCGACGACCACATGCGCGCCGCCCGCTCGGTGGACGTCGGCTGCGTGCGGATGACCGAGCGGCACCTGGCGCACGGGGGCCGGGTGAGCGACCCGCCCACCGAGGAGCAGATCGCCGCGATAAGGGCCGACATCGAGGCCGCCCTGGACCTCGCCGAGCAGACGGTCCCGCTGCGCGAGGCGCACACCCTGGTGGGCCTGGCCGGGTCCGTCACCACGGTGTCCGCGATCGCCCAGGAGCTGCCCGCGTACGACTCCGCGCGCATCCACCACTCCCGGATCTCCCGGGACCGGGTGCGGGAGATCACCGAGTGGCTGCTGCGTTCCACGCACGCCGAGCGGGCCGCGGTCCCCTCCATGCACCCGGGCCGGGTCGACGTCATCGGCGCGGGCGCCCTCGTCCTGCTGTCGATCATGGAGCGGATCGGGGCCGAGGAGGTCGTGGTGAGCGAGCACGACATCCTCGACGGCATCGCGTGGTCGGTGGCGTAGCTCTCTTTTGTTACCCGTCGGTAGCCATCTGCTGAGCAGGTTGGATAACGTCTGAGCGCGGTCGAGGGCCCCCTTGAGGGGCCCTCTGTCGCAGCCGGGCGGAAAAGTTCGTGAAGTTCTTCACAAGGAATTCCCGCCGGTCGGTCCCCGGAAGGGGGTCCATTGGCCCTTCCGGGGGGTCAAGGGCCGTTTGAACATGTTCAGATGAGGGGCGCGGGAGGGGCCCGGAAGGGGTTGTTCCGAAGGTGTCACGATGCCCTCACGGCCACCCCGAAGGGCCGGAGAGGCAGCTCACGCGGCCTTGACAACGGGGCGAAGCACCCAGCGGTTCCCCGCTGTCCACATGACCTGCGTCACGCGGGTCGCGGAGTTTAACACAGGCCCTGTCGGAGCTTGTGAAGGGGCGCACGAGCGACCCCCCGTTGGCGGGTGGATACTCGATGGCATGAGCACCACGGAGCGTCCCAGGATCCTCGTAGTAGGCGGTGGGTACGTAGGCCTGTACGCAGCTCGGCGCATCCTCAAGAAGATGCGCTACGGAGAGGCGACCGTCACGGTCGTCGACCCCCGGTCGTACATGACCTACCAGCCCTTCCTCCCCGAAGCCGCCGCCGGCAGCATCTCCCCTCGGCACGTCGTCGTCCCGCTGCGACGCGTCCTGCCGAAGGCGGAGGTCCTCACCGGCCGGGTCACCACCATCGACCAGGACCGCAAGGTCGCCACGATCGCCCCGCTGGTGGGCGAGGCGTACGAGCTGCCCTTCGACTACCTGGTCATCGCGATGGGCGCGGTCTCCCGCACCTTCCCGATCCCCGGCCTCGCCGAGCAGGGCATCGGCATGAAGGGCATCGAGGAGTCCATCGGCCTGCGCAACCACGTCCTGGAGCAGCTGGACAAGGCCGACTCCACGAACGACGAGGAGATCCGCCGCAAGGCGCTCACCTTCGTCTTCATCGGCGGTGGCTTCGCGGGTGCGGAGACCATCGGCGAGGTCGAGGACATGGCGCGGGACGCCGCCAAGTACTACAAGAACGTGTCCCGCGAGGACATGCGTTTCATCCTCGTCGACGCCGCCGACAAGATCCTCCCCGAGGTCGGCCCCAAGCTCGGCCAGTACGGCAAGGAGCACCTCGAGGGCCGCGGTGTGGAGATCTACCTCTCCACCTCGATGGAGTCCTGCGTCGACGGCCACGTCGTGCTGAAGAACGGGCTGGAGGTCGACTCCAACACGATCGTGTGGACCGCCGGCGTCAAGCCGAACCCGGCCCTCGCCCGCTTCGGCCTGCCCCTCGGCCCGCGCGGCCACGTCGACTGCGAGCCCACGCTCCAGGTCAAGGGCACGGACTACATCTGGGCCGCCGGCGACAACGCGCAGGTCCCGGACCTCGTCGGCCGCAAGGCGGGCAACGAGAACGCCTGGTGCCCGCCGAACGCCCAGCACGCGCTGCGCCAGGCCCGGGTCCTCGGCGACAACGTGGTCTCCGGCATGCGGGGCTTCCCGCAGAAGGAGTACGAGCACGCCAACAAGGGTGCGGTCGCCGGTCTCGGCCTGCACAAGGGCGTGGCGATGATCGTCATGGGCAAGATGAAGATCAAGCTCAAGGGCCGCCTCGCCTGGTACATGCACCGTGGCTACCACGGTCTGGCGATGCCGACCTGGAATCGCAAGATCCGCGTCTTCGCCGACTGGACCCTCGCCATGTTCCTCAAGCGCGAGGTCGTCTCCCTGGGCGCCATGGAGAACCCCCGCGAGGAGTTCTACGAGGCCGCCAAGCCCGCGCCGGTCGCCGCCGCGAGCAAGTCCGAGGAGAAGGCCAAGGCCTCCTGACTCCCGGTCACCGATAGTCCCTCCGGTCACCGACCGGTTCGGAAGACCTCCCGCCATCCGTGGTGCGGGAGGTCTTCCGGCGTTTCCGGGCACCCATCCGCATGGTTTCTGCAACCGTTTTGCCCAGTCGTAACTCCTTTGCGGGACTGCGCCGACGGACGCGTGATGTTTACGTGGTATCCGGCATCCGGGATCGTCGTCTTGGAGGTGTGCGCCATGGCCGACGCCGCGTCGCGGCTGAGGAGTCTTGCCGAGCAGATGCTGGGAGCCCCGCTCCCGCTGCGCCTGAAAGCCTGGGACGGGTCGCAGGCCGGCCCGCCCGACGCGCCGGCGCTCGTCGTGCGCAACCGCCGCGCCCTGCGCCGCATGCTGTTCAGACCGGGCGAACTGGGCCTGGCCCGCGCCTGGGTCTCCGGCGACCTGGAGATCGAGGGCGACCTGTACGCCGCGCTCGACGTGCTGGCGGGCCTGGTCTGGGAGCGCGGGGAGGACGCCCGCGGCCTCCTCCAGGCCGTGCGCGACCCCGAGGTCCGGGCCGCCGCCCGGGAGCTGCTGAAACTGGCCGGCCCGCCGATCCCGCCCGCGCCACCGCGCGAGGAGATCCGCAGACCCCGCCGGCGCCTGCACACCCGCCGCACCGACAAGCGGGCCATCAGCCACCACTACGACGTCGGCAACGACTTCTACGAGATCGTCCTCGGCCCCTCCATGGTGTACTCCTGCGCCTACTGGGAGGAGGCCGGAACCCTGGAGACCGCCCAGCGCGACAAGCTCGAACTGATCTGCGCCAAGCTGGGCCTGAAGGAGGGTCAGCGGCTGCTGGACGTCGGCTGCGGCTGGGGCTCCATGGCCATCCACGCGGCCCGCGAGTACGGCGTCGGCGTGGTCGGCGTCACGCTGTCCCAGGAGCAGGCGGCGTACGCCCGCAAGCGCGTCGCGGACGAGGGGCTGACCGACCGGGTGGAGATCAGGGTCCAGGACTACCGGGACGTCGTGGACGGCCCCTTCGACGCGATCTCCTCCATCGGCATGGCCGAACACGTCGGCGCCGAGAAGTACCTGGAGTACGCCCGCCAGCTGTACGACCTGCTCAAGCCCGGCGGCCGGCTGCTCAACCACCAGATCGGCCGCCGCCCGCAGCGGGACGAGTCGGCGTACGAGGTGGACGAGTTCATCGACTCCTACGTCTTCCCCGACGGCGAACTCGCCCCCGTCGGCACCACCGTCACCCAGCTGGAGCGGGCCGGCTTCGAGGTCCGGGACGTGGAGTCCATCCGCGAGCACTACGCCCTCACCCTGCGCCGCTGGGTCGCCAACCTGGAGGCCGACTGGGACCGCGCGGTCCGGCTGACCAGCCCCGGCCGCGCCCGGGTCTGGCGGCTGTACATGGCCGCCTGCGCGCTCGCCTTCGAAGGCAACCGCATCGGCGTCAACCAGGTCCTGGCGGTCCGCACCCCCGAGTCCGGCACTTCCGGACTCCCGCTGCGGCCCCGCACCTGGCACGGCTGACAGCGGTACGGCACGGCACAAGGGGGCCCCGTCCCGCGGGGCCCCCTTCGCCGTCGTACGGCCGCCTACTCGGCCTTGATGGCCGCCAGCATGTTCAGCCGGGCCGCCCGGCGGGCCGGCCACAGCGCGGCCAGGACGCCCACCGTGCCCGCCAGCAGCAGGAACACCGCCATCCGGCCCCACGGCAGCACCAGCTCGTACGTCGACATCTTCGTGCCCAGCAGCTCACCGGCCGCCCAGCCGAAGAACACGCCCAGACCGATGCCCAGCACCCCTCCGAACACGGAGATCACCAGGGACTCCAGGCGGACCATCCGCTTGACCGCCCGGCGGTCCAGGCCGATCGCGCGGAGCATGCCGATCTCCTGGGCGCGCTCGAAGACGGACATCGCCAGCGTGTTGATGACGCCGAGCACCGCGACGATCACCGCCATGCCGAGCAGGCCGTAGACCATGTTCAGCACCTGCGTGAACATCTTGCCGATCTCGTGGGAGATGTCCTGCTTGTCCTGCACCTTGATCGCCGGGTTGGAGCCGAGGGCCTTCTCCAGCCCGTCCTTGGCCCCGTCGGAGGCGCCGTCGGCGGTCTTGACCATGACCTGCATGTCGGCCGGGTCGGTCAGGTGCGGGGTGAGGACCTTGTTGTCGAGGATGATCCCGTTGAGCATGTCGTTGCCCTCGTAGACCCCCGCGACCGTCAGCCGCTCGGCCCTGCCGTCCTCGAAGTGCGCGGTGAAGCGCGAACCGGCCTTCCAGCCGAACGACCTGGCCCGGTCCTCGTCCACGACCACCCGCGTGCCGCCCACGGTGAAGGAACCGTCGGTCACCTTCAGGTCCGTCAGCTTGCCGATCGCCGCGCCGTTGACGCCGGTCAGGTATTCCGTCTCGCCGTCGATACGGGACTCGCCGTTGCGCAGCGGGCTGCTCTCGGTGACCCCGGCGGCGCCGGCGAGCTTCTTCTCCACCTCGGGGGAGAGCGGGCCGCGGTTGGCCATCGAGACGACGTAGTCGGCGCGGATCGCCGAGGAGGCCATCTTGTCGATGGACTTCTGCAGGCTGCCCGCCATCACCGTCATGCCGGTGATCAGGGTCAGGCCGATCATCAGCGCGGAGGCGGTGGCCGCGGTCCGGCGCGGGTTGCGCACCGAGTTCTGGCGGGCCAGCTTGCCCGACACCCCGAAGGCACGCAGCACCGGTGCGGCTGCGGCGATCAGCGGGCGGGACAGCAGCGGGGTCAGCACGAACACGCCGATGATGAGCAGGCCCGCGCCGATGCCCAGCGCGCCCTGGCCGGTGTCGGCCTCCATCCTCGTGCCCGCGAGGACCACCGCGACGCCGGCCGCCGCGAACAGCGAGCCCAGCGTGTTGCGCAGCACCAGCGACTTGGTGGTCGCCTTGGCGTGCACGCTGCTCATGGCCGCCACCGGCGGGATCTTCGCGGCCCGGCGGCCGGGCAGCCAGGCGGCCAGCATGGTGACGACGATGCCGACGGCCAGCGCGGAGGCCACCGTGCCGGGGCTGATCACCAGCGGCCCGTCGGGCACGCTCTCGCCGAAGGAGCCCAGCAGGGACCGCAGCCCCGCACCGATGCCGACACCGGCGGCCAGACCGGTCACACCGGCGACCGCGCCGACCGCGAACGCCTCGATGAGCACCGAGCGGGTGACCTGCCGGCGGGAGGCGCCGACCGCCCGCATCAGGGCCAGCTCGCGGGTGCGCTGGGCGACCAGCATGGTGAAGGTGTTGGCGATGATGAACGTGCCGACGAACAGGGCGATACCGGCGAACACCAGCAGCAGCTGCTTCAGGCTGCTCATGGACGAGGAGATCGCCCGCGCCTGGTCGTCGGCGAGCTGCTTGCCGGTGGTGGTCTCCACGAGCCCGGCCGGCAGCGCCTTGTCCAGCTCGGCCTTGAGCGCCGTCTGGCTGGTGCCGGGCGCGGCCTGCACGTCGATCTCGTCGTACGTGCCCTTCTTGCCGAACAGGGCCTGCGCGGTCGGGGTGTCGAACAGGGTGAGGCTGCCGCCCGCGGCCACGTTGCCGTCGTCGGTGGTGAAGATGCCGCTGACGGTCGGGGTGAGGACGGGACCGTCGACGGAGAGGCGGACGGTGTCGCCGACCCGGTAGCCGGCCCGCTTCGCGGTCGCGGAGTCGATCAGCACCTCGTCCCTGCCGTGCGGGGCGTGGCCGCCGACCAGGGGGTAGCGGGGGTCCTTCGAGCCCCAGTAGTTGCCGCCGGCCGACTGCCAGTCGCCGCCGACGAGCTTGCCGTCCTTGTCGGCGACGGCGGTGAAGCCGGTGACCACACCGGTGGCGGAGGCGGCGCCGGGAACCCGGGCGGCCTTCTTCAGCAGGGCCTGGGTCAGCTCGGGGTTCTTGCCGACCTGGTCGCCCTTGGAGTCCTGGTACTCGGGCTGTACGGCGACGTCGACCCGGTCGAAGCCCTTGGCGGAACTCTTCTGGTAGGCGTCGGAGATGGTGTTGGTGAAGACGAGCGTCCCGGAGACGAAGGCCACGCCGAGCATGACGGCGAGCACGGTCATCAGCAGCCGGGCCTTGTGCGCGAGGACGTTGCGCAGGGCGGTGCGGAACATCAGCTGGTACGGCCCTTCGCGTCGAACTGCTTCATCGTGTCGAGGACGGAGTCGGCCGTCGGGGCGTACATCTCGTCGACGATCCGCCCGTCGGCCAGGAAGATCACGCGGTCCGCGTAGGCGGCGGCCACCGGGTCGTGGGTCACCATGACCACCGTCTGGCCCAGCTCGCGCACGGAGTTGCGCAGGAAGCCGAGGACCTCGGCGCCGGAGCGCGAGTCCAGGTTTCCGGTCGGCTCGTCACCGAAGATGATCTCGGGCCGGGAGGCGAGGGCCCGGGCCACGGCGACGCGCTGCTGCTGGCCGCCGGACAGCTGCGCGGGCCGGTGGCCGAGCCGCCCGGACAGCCCCACCATCTGGATGACCCGGTCCAGCCACGCCTTGTCCGGCTTCCGGCCGGCGATGTCCATCGGGAGGGTGATGTTCTCCAGGGCGGTCAGCGTCGGCAGCAGGTTGAACGCCTGGAAGATGAAGCCGATCTTGTCCCGGCGCAACTTGGTGAGCTGCTTGTCCTTCAGGGAGCCCAACTCGGTGTCACCGATGCGGACGGACCCGGAGGAGAAGGTGTCCAGTCCGGCCACGCAGTGCATCAGCGTGGACTTCCCGGAGCCGGACGGGCCCATGATCGCGGTGAACTCGGCCGCACGGAAGTCGACCGAGACCCGGTCCAGGGCGACCACCCGGGTCTCACCCTGCCCGTAGATCTTCGACAGCTCCGTGGCGCGTGCGGCCACGGCGGTGGTCCGGCCGGCGGTGGGTGTGGTGGTCACGGGAGGGTGCTCCTGTCGGGATGACGTGTGTTCCTGGGGACCGCTCCATCGTCTCGGCGCGAGACGCGCGTGTAGTCAGCCGCTGTTCCGGTTCCGGAGGGCGACTCGGGTCGGACGGAGCGGCCCGGTGTCATACCTGGGGAGGACGGGCGACCCTGACTCCCGTCGCGCACGGAGAGCTTGCAGAGAACAGGTGGACCGCCCTCGTTCGGACGGTGAAATTCCGTCATTTCGCGTACGCGCGCACAGCCGTCACGTCACGCTATTGGCAAGTGCGGATGGCGCGTACCGTCGGCTGATGCTCCCTCAGACGTCAATAAAATAAGACAACATCGGTCCGCCCGTCCGCTGTTCGGGGGATGGGTCCCGATAGGCTCGAACCTCGAAGCGGAGCCCATGGCCTGCCCGGATGGTGGAATGCAGACACGGCGAGCTTAAACCTCGCTGCCCCTTCGCGGGCGTGCCGGTTCGAGTCCGGCTCCGGGCGCTGAACCGCAAATGCGGTTTGACCTGGTGAAAAGTCCGGGACTCGTGGTCGCTCTTTCGTGTCGCTGGCGCACCGCTGGCGCACCGCTTCTCTAACTTGCTCTTCATGGCATACGTGAAACCGATGAAGAACGCGGATGGGGTGGTCACGAGCCACCGCGTCCGCTGGCGCCTCGGGGGCGCCAGAGACGGCGAGTGGCAGAGCGAGAGATTCGACGGAGACGAGGCCGGCGAGAAGGCGGCCGAGGTGTTCTGCGAGGCAGTCAACGAGGCCGGGCAGCAGTGGCCCCTCGGCTGGGTGAAGGGCCAGGGGTACATCGCCCCCGACGCGGAAGTCCCCGACGAGGACCGCTACCGGTTCCGGACGTACGCGCTGGCCATGTTCGACAACAAGACGGGCATCCAGGAGCAGTACCGCAAGGACTGCGTCCGCGACCTGGAGCGGTACGTCTTCCCCACGTTCGGCCACTGCGACGTCCGCTCGCCTGAGCACTTCTCGCACGACACGGTGCAGGCGTGGGTGCGCCAGCTGGAGAAGACCAAGGTCCACAAGGGGCGGGCGCCGAAGAACGGCACGCCGAAGCTGCATCCCATGTCGCCCAAGACGATCCGCAACCTGCACGGCCTGGTGTCGGCCGTGCTGCAGAAGGCGGTGAACTCGGAGCCGCCGCTGCGCTCGCGCAACCCCTGCGAGCTGACGTCGCTGCCGCGTACGGACGACGATGGCGCGGACGGCGGCGAGGACATCGAGTTCCTCACCCCCGACGAGGTCGACGGGGTCATCTCCTGCATGGAGCGCCGTGCCGACCAGCTGCTGGCGATCGTGAAGTACGGCACCGGCATGCGGTGGGGCGAGATCTCCGCGCTGGCACCGGAGTGCCTGGTCGACTGGCGCGCGGACAAGCCGAAGATCCGGGTCAAGCGGGCCTGGAAGAAAGACGGCAACGGCGGCTACTACATCGGGGCGCCGAAGTCGCGTCGCGGCCGGCGCACGCTGCGGGTGTCCTCGGTCGTGGTGGACGCCGTCGAGGAGCTGGGCGGCGAGGACAACGACGAGCCGGGCCGGCTGTTCTTCACCGGCGACCACGGCAAGCGGCTGCACTACTCGACGTTCTACGACCGGTGGCAGCGGGCGGTGCACCGGGCGAAGGCGCTCGGGCTGCTGCCGAGCCACAAGAGCCCGACCCCGCACGACCTTCGTCACAGCCACGCGGCCGTGCTGCTGTCGGAGGGGCGCGGCCTCACGTACGTCCAGCGGCGGCTGGGCCACGAGTCGATCAAGACGACGTCGGACACGTACGGGCACCTGCTGCCGGAGGCCGACGACGAGGCGATGGAGGCCATCGACCGCTCACTGAACCGCGGGGGAACCGGCGGCGACAGGCCGCCAGCTCAGCGCTCGCCCGGCGGCGGCCCGAAACCTCCCGTGGCCCCGGCCGCGCCGGGCAGCACGGTATACGTCGCGGTGTTCCCGGGCGGTCACCAAGAGGCGTTCTGGCAGGACGTCTTCGCGCGGTTGGTCGCCGATGTGTGGAAGCTGGAGCGGCGCCAGGAGGTACGTGTTGAGGAGCGGTCGGCGTCGCTGTGGGAGGCCCGCCACGGAAGCCTGGACGGCGTCCACCCGGCCATGCCCGGCCGTGTGAAGGTCTGGGCCCTCGGGCCGGCTGTCTACGGCCCTGACGGCGAGCAGCAGGCCACCACGCCGGACGCTCACGAGCTGCGTGAGGTGTGGGTGTGGGAGTGGGAGGACGGCTACACCACCTCGCCGGCGCGGTACGAGGCGCAGCACCGGCCGGGGCTCGCCGCGCAGACGGAGGCGCGGGCCTGGGGCACGGACAAGAAGCACGTCCGGTCCGCGTACGTGAAGGCGCGGGCGAGGGCGTTGCAGATCTGCCCGAAGCACCCGGCGGTGGTGAAGGCCGGGGTGGGTCAGTCCGAGGCCTGATCCTCCCGGGTGTTCTCCACGATGCTCAGGAATGGCCGCGGGCCGCGACGCTGCTCGGGGCGGGGCGGCCCGGGGCCGCGTCCGGCTGTGGCTGTGTGGCCCACCGCGACGGACGAGTGTTGGTACTCGGCGGGGGGGGTGGCCAGGAGATAGGCAG
>NZ_JBEYXJ010000073.1:0-44962 GCF_040645015.1 Streptomyces sp. NPDC046881
ACGAGGGACTGCACCCGGCACGCCGAGAGCACGCACCAGACGCCGCAGGGCCCGCCCTCCGGGCGGACGGAGGGACTTTGCGGACACGACCTAGGAGGCGGCGCCCCTGGTGTCCCCCGCGGCCTCCGCGTGCCGCGGCACCCGCACCGTCACCCGGAGCCCCTGCGGCTCGTGGTGGGCGTACTCGATCGCGCCGCCGCCCGCCGCGAGCAGGGCGCGGCTGATGGACAGGCCCAGGCCCGACCCGTTCACGTTCTGGTGCCGGCCGCTGCGCCAGAAACGGTCGCCCACGCGCGCGAGCTCCTCGTCGGTGAGGCCGGGCCCGGTGTCGGTGACGACGACCGTGGTGGTGTCGCCGTCGACGCGGACGGCGACCTCGACCGTGCCCCCCTCGGGGGTGAACTTCACGGCGTTGTCGATCACCGCGTCCAGTGCGCTGGACAGGGCGATCGGGTCGGCCCAGGCGGTGGTGGGCGGACAGTCGCCGGTCAGCCGGACGCCCCTGGCCCGGGCGGCCGGTGCCCACGCGGCCACCCGCTCCTCGGCCAGCGCGCCGATGTCGGTCAGCCCGAGGTCGGCCTCGGCGTGCTCGGCCAGCGCCAGGTCGAGCAGGTCGTCCAGCACCTGCGCCAGGCGCTTGCCCTCGGTGCGGACCGAGGCGATCTCCTCGTTGCCCTCGGGGAGTTCGAGGGCGAGCAGTTCGATGCGCAGCAGCAGCGCCGCGAGCGGGTTGCGCAGCTGGTGCGAGGCGTCCGCGACGAAGGCGCGCTGCTGCTCCAGCACGGCCTCGACGTTGTCCGCCATCTCGTTGAACGAACGGGCCAGCCGTCTGAGTTCCGGCGGCCCGCCGGCGGCCGCGACCCGGGACTTCAGCCGCCCGGTGGCGATGTCGTGGGTGGTGGCGTCCAGGACCCGGACCGGCCTGAGCACCCAGCCCGTCAGCCTGAGCGCGGCGCCGACGGCGAGCAGCATGGCCGCGATCTCGCCGGCCCCGATGAACAGCCAGCCGCGCAGGATCCGGGACCGCAGCTGCCCGGTGGGCGAGTCGGTGACCACGACCGCGACGACGTCCCCGTCCCGGATCACCGGCGAGGCCACGACCAGCCGGCCGCGCTGCCAGGGCCACACCTGCCGCGGGTCATGGCTGCGCCGGCTGAGCAACGCCTCGTCGAACGCCCGGCGGACCTCCCCCGTCTGCGGTACGAACCAGCTGTCGGGCGCGTTGGCCATGGCGGAGCCGTTGCGGTAGAAGACACCCGCGCGGATGCCGTAGACGCCGTGGTAGCTCTCCAGCTCGCTGCGCAGGCTCGCCCGGCGCTCGTCCGTGGTGGTGCGGCGGGAGCCGCCGGGCGCGTCGGTGACGAACTGGGCGAGCGCGGCGAAGCGGGCCGTGTCGTCGATCCGGTCCACGACGACCCGCTGCTGCTGCGCGGCGGCCACGCTGCCGGCCAGCGGGACGCCGAGCGCGAGCAGGACGGCCGCCAGCAGGACGATGAGCAGCGGCAGGAGGCGTGTGCGCACCCGTCCCCGCTAGGCGGCCGGGGCGACGAGCCGGTAGCCGACGCCGCGTACGGTCTCGATCAGCGCGGGCATGCGCAGTTTGGCGCGCAGGGAGGCGACGTGCACCTCCAGGGTGCGGCCGGTCCCCTCCCAGCTGGTGCGCCAGACCTCGCTGATGATCTGTTCGCGCCGGAACACCACCCCGGGCCGCTGGGCGAGCAGCGCGAGCAGATCGAACTCCTTGCGGGTCAGCTGGACGACCGCGCCGTCCACGCTGACCTGGCGCGTGGGCAGTTCGATCCGGACCGCACCCAGGAGCAGCGCGTCCTCGCCGCCGGTCGTGGGGTCCTCGTGGGCGGTGCGCCGGCTGACGGCGTGGATCCGGGCAAGCAGTTCCCCGGTGTCGTACGGCTTGACGACGTAGTCGTCCGCCCCCATGTTGAGCCCGTGGATGCGGGAGCGGACGTCGGAGCGCGCGGTCACCATGATCACCGGGGTGCTGGTGCGTTTGCGGATCTTGCCGCAGACCTCGTAGCCGTCCTGGTCGGGCAGGCCGAGGTCGAGCAGGACGACACCGAAGCCGTTGCCCTCGGGCACGAGCGCCTGGAGGGCCTCCTCGCCGCTGCGCGCGTGAGTGACCTGGAATCCGTGCCGCGCGAGGACGGCGGACAGGGCCGCGGCGACATGGTTGTCGTCCTCGACGAGCAGCAGTCTCATCCGGCCCCCTCCGGTTCAGCGGTCGTGCGGTCTCGGTTTCCGTCAGGCTTGCAGAACGCGTCCACGCGCGCGTGCACCATGGCAGTGACGCCGATGGTTAAGGACGGCGTCAAGAGGGTTCGGGTTGCCTGCCGCTTCCGTTACCCGGCCGATATGCGCGGCGGCCGCATGTACTACGACACGTGTCCGATTGCTATCGGATCGTGATGCTCAGATCTCCCTCAGATGTGATGACGCAGGTCACAGCCCCTCATTACTGTCCTCGGAAACCCGAGGAGGACGGAGCCTGAGAGCGATGACCAAAGTAACGGTGGCCAAGGAGGACGCGGCCACGTCCGACGAACTGGTCGTCCTGAAGAGCGTCAACAAGCACTTCGGCGCGTTGCACGTGCTCCAGGACATCGACCTGACGATCGCCCGCGGCGAGGTCGTCGTGGTCATCGGGCCCTCCGGGTCCGGAAAGTCGACGCTGTGCCGCACCATCAACCGCCTGGAGACGATCGACTCCGGCACGATCACGATCGACGGCAAGCCGCTGCCGCACGAGGGCCGCGAACTGGCCCGGCTGCGGGCGGACGTCGGGATGGTGTTCCAGTCGTTCAACCTCTTCGCGCACAAGACCGTGCTCGAGAACGTGATGCTGGGCCAGGTGAAGGTCCGCAAGGCGGACAAGAAGCAGGCCGAGGAGAAGGCCCGGGCCCTGCTGGACCGGGTCGGCGTCGGCACCCAGGCGGACAAGTACCCCGCCCAGCTGTCCGGCGGCCAGCAGCAGCGCGTCGCGATCGCGCGGGCGCTCGCGATGGGCCCGAAGGTCATGCTGTTCGACGAGCCGACCTCCGCCCTCGACCCCGAGATGATCAACGAGGTCCTGGAGGTCATGCAGCAGCTCGCGCGCGAGGGCATGACGATGATCGTGGTCACCCACGAAATGGGCTTCGCGCGTTCGGCGGCGAACCGGGTCGTCTTCATGGCGGACGGCCGGATCGTCGAACAAGCCACGCCCGAGCAGTTCTTCAGCAACCCGCGCAGCGACCGGGCCAAGGACTTCCTGTCCAAGATCCTGCACCACTGACCGTGCCGGGCCCGGCGTCCGCACCCTCCGGGTCGCCTCCCTCAGACGGACCTCGTTCCTCACCACTCAAAGGATGTTCACGATGAAGCTCCGCAAGGTCACCGCCGCCGCGGCCGTCCTCCTCTCCCTCTCCGTGGCCGCCACCGCGTGCGGCGGCGACGACAAAAAGGACGACAACGGCTCCTCCGGTGGCGGCAAGAAGATCACCGTCGGCATCAAGTTCGACCAGCCGGGCATCGGCCAGAAGACCCCGCAGGGCTACGCGGGCTTCGACGTCGACGTGGCCACCTACGTCGCCAAGAAGCTCGGCTACAACGCCGACCAGATCGAGTGGAAGGAGTCGAAGAGCGCGGACCGCGAGACCATGCTGCAGCGTGGTGACGTCCAGTTCATCGCCGCCTCCTACTCGATCACCCCGGAGCGTCAGCAGAAGGTCGACTTCGCCGGCCCGTACCTGCTGGCCCACCAGGACGTGCTGCTGCGCGCGGACGAGACCAAGATCAAGGCGCCGGCGGACCTGAACAACAAGAACCTGTGCTCGGTGGCCGGCTCGACCTCGGCGCAGAACGTCAAGAAGACGCTGGCCCCCAAGGCGAACCTGCAGACGTACCCGACCTACTCCGCGTGCCTGTCCGGCCTGCAGAGCGGCGCCATCGACGCCCTCACCACGGACGACTCGATCCTCGCCGGTTACGCCTCCCAGTCCCAGTTCAAGGGCAAGTTCAAGCTGGGCGGCTTCAAGATGACCAACGAGAACTACGGCATCGGCGTCAAGAAGGGCAGCGACCTCAAGGCCAAGATCAACAAGGCGCTCGAGGAGATGGTCTCCGACGGCTCCTGGGACGCTGCCGTGAAGAAGAACTTCGGTCCGGCCAACTACAAGAACGAGCCCGCCCCGAAGATCGGCGACATCAAGAGCTGAGGCAATGCCCGCCGGTGCGCCGCCCCTGACGGCGGCGCACCGGGGCATCCCTACACGCGGAAGCGCGGGAGATCGTGTTCGACTTTCTTGGACGTTACGACGTACTGGGCGCCTTCTGGACGACCGTGCAGCTCACCCTGCTGTCGGCCGTCGGCTCCCTGGTCTGGGGCACCCTGCTGGCCGGTATGCGGGTGGGCCCGGTGCCGCTGATGCGCGGTTTCGGCACCGCCTACGTGAACATCGTGCGGAACATCCCGCTGACGGTGATCATCCTGTTCTCCTCACTCGGCCTCAGCCAGACGCTGGGCATCACCCTCGGTGCGCACGACTTCAAGGTCCAGGGCTTTCGGCTGGCCGTGCTCGGTCTGATCCTCTACACCTCTGCCTTCGTCTGTGAGGCGATCCGCTCCGGCATCAACACCGTGCCGGTCGGCCAGGCCGAGGCCGCGCGTGCCATCGGCCTCAGCTTCACGCAGGTGCTGCGACTGATCGTGCTGCCGCAGGCGTTCCGTGCGGCCATCGGTCCGCTGACCAACGTGCTGATCGCGCTGACGAAGAACACGACGGTGGCCGCCGCGATCGGTGTGGCGGAGGCGGCGTTCCTCATGAAGGAAATGATCGAGAACGAGGCGCAACTGCTGCTGATCTCGGCAGTCATCGCCTTCGGGTTCGTGTGCCTGACCTTGCCGACCGGGCTGATCCTCGGCTGGGTGGGCAAGAAGATGGCGGTGAAGCGATGACTTCCGTTCTGTACGACGCTCAGGGGCCCCGCGCCAAGCGGCGCAACGTCCTCTACACGGCCCTCTTCCTGGTGGTCCTCGCGGCCCTCGTGTGGTGGGTGTACAAGGCTCTCGACGACAAGGGCCAGCTGGCCTGGAGCCTGTGGGAGCCCTTCTTCAGCGGCACCGAGGCGTACTCGACGTACATCTGGCCCGGTCTGCAGAACACCTTGAAGGCGGCAGCGCTGGCGATGGTCATCGCGCTTCCGCTGGGTGCCACCCTCGGCATAGCCCGGCTCTCGGACCACGTGTGGGTGCGCGTCCCGGCCGCGGTCGTGGTCGAGTTCTTCCGCGCGATCCCGGTCCTGGTCCTGATGATCTTCGGGCTGGCCCTCTTCGCCCAGTACACCGACGTCAGTTCGGACGACCGTCCGTTCTACGCGGTCGTCACCGGCCTGGTGCTGTACAACGCGTCGGTGCTCGCCGAGATCGTCCGCGCGGGCATCCTCGCCCTGCCGAAGGGGCAGTCCGAGGCGGCCATGGCCATCGGTCTGCGCAAGGGTCAGGTGATGCGGGTCATCCTGCTGCCGCAGGCGGTCACCACGATGCTCCCGGCGATCGTCAGCCAGCTGGTGGTCATCGTGAAGGACACCGCGCTCGGCGGGGCGGTCCTCACCTTCCCCGAACTGCTGGCCTCGGCCAACACGATGAGCGGCTACTACGGCAACATCATCGCCTCCCTGACCGTCGTGGCCGTCATCTTCGTGATCATCAACTTCTCGCTGACTTCGTTCGCGAGCTGGCTGGAGGGCCGGCTGCGACGGGGCAAGAAGTCGACGGGCGCGGTGCTCGGCGCCCAGGACGTGGCGGACATCGCCGGCACGGCGGCGACCGGGGCCGGAGGCGCCGCCGGCGGCCCGGACCTCAGCGGTCCGTTCGTCGGCGGCGGGCACGGCGGCAAACACGACAGCTGACGGTCATTCAAGTGACATGAGGCACCCAGGGGCAGTGGCATGATCGCCACTGCCCCTGGTCACTTGACGCATAGTCTGCCAATGGGTTGCATACGTTCTGTGATCGTGCACCCCGCTTCACCTTCCCGTTCACTTGTCTCCGTCAAGGCCTCGCCGCGGGCAGGGGGCGCCACACCGTGGACCCGGTGATCATCGTCGGAGCGGGGCCCGTCGGGCTCACGCTCGCCCTGGCGCTGGCGCGTCAGGAGGTGCCGACCGTCGTCCTGGACGAAGGGCCCGGCAAGGACGAACCCCGCCCGGCGCGCACCGTCGTCCTGCGCGAGGACACGGCCGCCCTGCTGGAGCGGCTGACCGGCGTCGCACTCGGTGAGCACGGGGTGCGCTGGGCCGGATGGCGGTCCGTGCGGCGCCGGCAGGTGGTGAGCGAGATCGTCTTCGACGCGTCCGATCCCGCCCCGCTGCACATCGCGCAGCACGTCCTCACGGGTTTCCTGCGCGGGGCCGTCGCCCGGGAGCCCCTCGTGGAGATGGCGGTGGACAGCCGCCTGGACGCGATCGAGCAGGAGCGTTCCGGCATCAGTGCGCACACCCGTGGCCCGAAGGCCACCTGGTGGCGCGGAAGTTACCTGGTCGGCTGCGACGGCCCCCGCTCGACCGTGCGCAAACTCCAGGACATCCGCTTCCCGGGCCGTACGGCGGTGGAGCGGCACGCGGTCGCGGCGCTGCGCGTGGAGCTTCCGTGGGAGGGTCGGGCGTTGCTCCATCGGATGCCGCCGTGGCGGTCGTCCGGGCCCTCGGCCGGGGAGGTGACCGCCCGCCCCCTCCCGGACGGCGCGTGGCGCCTGGACTGGCTGCTGCCGCCGGGCAAGGACCTGGTCACGCCCGAGGTCCTGCTGACCCGGATCCGTGAGACCCTCGCGGGCTGGTCGGACGGCCCCACACCGGCGTACGACCTGCTCGACACGGGTGTCCACACGGTGCACCACCGCCTCGCCCGCCGGTGGCGCGCCGGCCGGGTCTTCCTCGCCGGGGACGCGGCCCATCTGCTCGGCGCGCTCGGCACCCAGGGGCTCGACGAGGGGCTCAGGGACGCCGGGAACCTCGCCTGGAAGCTGGCCGCGGCCTGGCACCACGGCCCGCACGAAGCCCTGCTGGACAGCTACCAGACCGAGCGGCGCGCGGTGGTCGCCGCCCGGCTGCGCGCCGCCGACCAGGTGCTGCCGGTGCTGCGCGGCGGGGGCGCGCTGCGCCACATCGTCCCGGGCGCGACCCGCAACCAGGACACCCTGTTCACCGACGGCCACCTGGGGCGCGGTCCGCTGGGCGCGCCCGGCACGTACGCCGAGTCGCCGCTCGCGCCCCAGCGGCTGGAGGGTCGGGTGCCGGTCGACACTCCGCCCGGCGCCCCGGTCACCGACGTCCGGGTCACGGCGGAGGACGGTTCCTTCGTCCAGCTGCGCGACCGGCTCGACCGCGGCGCGCTGCTCGTCGTGCTGATCGCGCCCGGTACGGGTGTCTGGGACCGCAAGCACTGGATGTCCGCCGGGGTCATGCCCCGGCTCGCGGCGGCCGTGACCGCGCTGCCGCACCCCGCCGAACTGCTGGTCGCCGAGAGCTACCCGGGCGCACCGGCGCACAGTGTGCTGCTCGTGCGCCCCGACGGACACCTGGTCACCGCGCTGAGCGGGGTCCGCCCGGCCGACCTGTACGCGGCGGCCGAGGCCACGCTGGGCGGGGCGGTGCACGGGGAGCAGCAGGAGGACGAAGAGAGCAAGGAGGAGGAGCAGACGGCGGAGGCCCGGGCCGGCTCCGGCGCGCGCTGACCGTATCCCGGGCAGGTTCCGGCGCGCATTGACCGCATCCCGAGGGCCTGATTCCGGCACCTGCCGACCGCATCCCGGGGAGGTGGTTCCGGCGCCCTCCGAACGCATCCCGGGGACGCGGTTCCAGCGCCCGCCGAACGCATCCCGGGGACATGATTCCGGCACCTGCCGACCGCACGCCGGGGACGCGTTCGGGGCGCGCCGGCCCACTGCCGGGATGCGGCTCCGGCGCGCCCCGGCTGTGCGCTCCCTCGCCCTCCGTCCACAGGGTGACACCCGGTTGACCCGATTGCGGCAGCATGCTGTACTCCGGATCGTGACCGACACCTGTGTGCGCCTGTGGCGGAGGGTCCATATGGACCTCGTCCGCTACGCGGGCTGCGTGTGTCGCCCGTCCTGCTGAATTCGCATCCTCTCCCTTTCCGGGCGCCGTCGTGCGCCCGTTTCCGCGAACGCATCTCAGGACGGTGCACGTGTCTGTCCCCTCTCCTTCCCTGTCCTCGTCCGCGTCCCCGGCCGCCGGTTCGGCGCCCACCCAGGTGGACCTCCTGGACTTCGTCCGGCGCACGGCGGCCGACGCCGAGCTGATCGCCTCCCTGCCGCTCGATCCGGAAGGCCGCACCTGGGTACGGCTGAAGGGCCCCGGCGGCAGCGAGGCCTGGCTGATCGGCTGGCCGCCCGGTACCGGTACCGGCTGGCACGACCACGCCGACTCGGTCGGTGCCTTCCTCACCGCCTCCGGCGACCTGACGGAGCACTCCCTCGCCGCCCGGCTGCCCACCGACGGCTGGAAGACCCTGGAACTCACCGACGGCGTGGACCGGGTGCGCCGGCTGTCCGCCGGGCAGGGCCGCGCCTTCGGCCACCACCATGTGCACGAGGTGCTCAACGCGTCCCGCGAGCGACACGCGATCTCGGTGCACGCGTACTACCCGCCGCTGCCGCAGATCCGCCGTTACAGTCGCACGGGTCAGGTGCTGCGCCTGGAGCAGGTCGAACGCCCGGAGGACTGGCAGTGAGCGGCACGAGCGAACGGTCGGCGGTGGCCGAGGTGACCCGGGGGACCGGTGTGCCGGCGAGCGTGCCCGGCGAGCAGCCGCCCGGCATCGACGAGTTGCTGGAGCGGGTACGCGCCGGCTACCAGCGCATCGAGGCACGACAGGCGTACGAGGCGGCGCGCTCCGGTGAGGCGTTGCTGGTCGACATCCGGTACGCCGCCCTGCGCGAGCGGGACGGGCTCGTCCCCGGCGCCGTCGTGGTCGAGCGCAACGAGCTGGAGTGGCGCCTCGACCCCCGGGGCAGCCACCGCCTCCCCGAGGCCACCGGACACGACCTGCGGGTCGTGGTGATCTGCAACGAGGGCTACGCCTCCAGCCTCGCCGCCGCCTCCCTCCACCAGCTGGGCCTGCACCGGGCCACGGACCTGGTGGGCGGCTTCCAGGCGTGGCGCGCCCAGGGGCTGCCGGTGGAGCCGGCGACGGCCTGAGCCGTGGGCCGCAAAAAACCGTGAACCCCCGGGGTCTGCCCGGGGGTTCGTGGCGTCGGCGGCCCTCCTGCGGACGGCGCCGGCGCTACTCCTTCGCCGTGGCGACCGTCACCGCCCGCACCCGGAGCGCCGCACGCCCGGGCACGGCACTGGCCACCAGCGCCAGCAGGCCGGCGACCGCGACCACGCCGACGTAGAGCAGCGGGGTGACCGCCGGTGCGGCCCGGCCCGTCATGCCGACGCTGAACGCGGTGAGCACGGCGAGCGCGATACCGGTACCGACCGAGGTGGCGAGGAACAGGACGGACAGCGCCTCGGTGCGCAGCATGCGCAGCACCTGACGGCGGGTCGCGCCGGCCAGCCGGAGCAGCGCGAACTCCCGGACACGCTCGGCGACCGACATGGCCAGCGTGTTGACGACCGCGATGGCGGTGAAGGCCAGGACGAGTCCCATGGCGAGGTAGTTGACCTCGGCGTTGTTCTGCTGCCGGTCGGCCTGGAGCGTGTCCGCGGCGGCCGGCGAAAGAATGCGCAGCCCCGGGAACTCACGGAGCGTAGTCGCGAGTTGTGTCTGTGTACGGGTCGTGCTGACGAGGACGGAGGAGGCGAGCGGGTTGTCGACGTGGCGGGCCACGAGGTCGTGCGCGAAGGTCAGGTCGCCGAAGCCGAGACCCCGGGCGTAGACGGCGGCGACGGTGAGCGTGGCGGGCGTGCCGTCGCCGAGCGTGAGTTTCAGGGTGCTTCCCGGCTTCAGGTGCTGCTGGGCGGCGGCCACTTCGCTGACGGCGACGGTGCCGGGGCCGAGCCGGTCGAGGGAGCCGGCCGTGACCTCCGGGTCCCAGGTGCGGGTGAGGCCGGCGGGGGTGACGCCCTGTGCGGGGTACTTGTCGAGGCCGACGCGCACGGTCGTGCGGACCACCTCGGTGACGGTGTCGTGCCGTGCGCGCAGCCGTTCGGCGGCCTCGCCGGGGACGCCCGGTCCCTGGGCGGCGACGACCCAGTCGGCCCTGACACCTTCGCGGGCCTGGGCGCGGGCGGCGTTCCCGAGGGTGTCCTGGACGAACAGGACGGTGCAGGTCATGCCGACGAGCAGAGTGAGGGGGGTGACGACGGAGGCCATGCGGGCGGCGTTGCCGCGCAGGTTGGCGGTGGCGAGCCGGCCGCCGTGGCCGGTGAGCCGGAGCGGGCCGGCGAGCAGCAGCGCGGCGGCCCTGACCAGGAGGGGACCGAGCAGGGCGACGGAGGTGGACAGGACGATGACGGCGAGGAAGGTCACGGGAGTCGAGGCGGGCTCGGTGCGCAGAACGGTGAGCACGAGGACGAGGACGACTCCGCCGGCGAGCAGCAGCAGCCCGGCGGCGATCCGGCCCCAGGCGGGCTTGGTGCGCTCGCTCCTCGCCTCGGTCAGCGCCTCGGCCGGGCGGATCCGGGCGACCCTGCGCGAGGCGATCCGGGCCGCCGCCCAGGCACCGAGCAGGGTGACGGCCAGAGCGGCCAGCGGCGGGAAGACGCTGACGGTGTGTTCGAGCGTGTCGGGTACGGCGCCCAGGGCGACGAACCGGGAGTGCAGCCAGCCGCCCAGCGGCAGCCCGAGCAGTGCGCCGACGGTGCCCGCTGCCGCACCGACGATCAGTGCCTCCCGGCCGAGCAGCCTGCGGATCTGCCCGGAGGTGGCGGCGACGGCCCGGAGCAGGGCGAGCTCGCGGTGGCGCTGCTGGACGGTGAGCGCGAAGGTGCCGACGACCACGAGCACCGCCACCAGCAGCGAGGTACCGCCCATGGCGCCGCCCATGCTGACCAGCCGGGTGCGGGCGGCGGCCGCGTCCAGGAACTCGACGGGCCCGCGGGCGTCGCCGCTGCTGACCTGCGCCGTCGTACCGTGCAGCGCCCGCTCCACCGCCCGGCGCACCCGCTCGGGGTCCGCCCCCTTGGCCGGCAGCACACCGAACGCGGTGACCTTGCCGGGGTGCCCGGCCAGCCGACGGGCCTCGGCGGCGGAGAAGAACAGGGACGTCTGGTGGCGTACGGCGGTGGCCGGGGCGGCGATACCGGTGATCCGGTAGCCGCGCGGGGCCTGCGTGGACTGCACGGTGAGCCGGTCGCCGGGCCGCAGCCGGGTCCGCGCGGCGAGGTCACCGTCGATCACGAGCTCGTCCGCGGCGGTGGGGGCCCGGCCGGCGGTCAGCCGGTACGGGGTGAGGGCGGCGGAGTCCCAGGCATGCCCGTAGGCGGTACGGCCGCCGGTGCCGGCCGGGGTCGACGGCTGGGCGAGGAAGGTGAGTTCGGGGATCACCCGGGCCACGCCGGGGGTGCGGTCGAGCGTGCCGCGCAGGTTCCCGGCGAGCCAGGCGCGTTCGGCGACGGGTTTCGCCTTGTGCTTGACCTTGGTCTTGCCCTTCTTGTGCTTGACGGTGGTCCGGTGCACGTACTGGTCGGCGGAGACCACGACGGGGGCGGCGGCGTAGCGCTCGGTGCGGATGGTGCCGCGCAGGCCGGTGTCGAGGAGGGTGCCGCACGCGGTGATCAGAGCCGCCGCGCACATCAGGGCGAGGAAGGCGCCGAGAAATCCCGCCTTGCGGGCGCGGACTGTGTGCAGGGCGTAACGCAGCATCATGGGGACGGGGCTCTCTTCTGTTGTACGCGTCGGCTGTGTCGGGCGCTGGGCGCGTGTACAGACTCGCCGGTGCGGGGGTGGGAGAGCATTGCGGTGACCCGGTGTCTTGCGGAGGGGGTCAACCCGCCTGCCCGCTGCGGGGGTTAACCCCACCCGGGCGCCGGTTCGCACCGGCCGCCCCGAGCAGACCGTGCCGGAGGGACGCGCGGGAGAACCCCTCAGAAGTCCCCGTCCCCCAGGAACTCCGTGTCCTCGCCCTCCTCCTCCAGGGCCTGGCGGACGATGCGGAGGGCCATGCCCTCGGAGTAGCCCTTGCGGGCGAGCATGCCGGCGAGCCGGCGGAGCCGCTTGTCGCGGTCGAGGCCGCGGGTGGCGCGCAGCTTGCGGGCGACGAGCTCCCGGGCGGTCGCCTCCTCCTGCTCGGGGTCGAGCTGGGCGACGGCGTCGTCGATCAGCGCCGAGTCGACCCCCTTGGTGCGCAGTTCCCGGGCGAGGGCGCGGCGGGCGAGCCCCCGGCCGTGGTGCCGGGACTCCACCCAGGCGTCCGCGAAGGCGCCGTCGTCGATGAGTCCGACCTCTTCGAACCGGTCCAGCACCTCGTCGGCGACGTCCTCGGGGATCTCCCGCTTGCGCAGGGCGTCCGCGAGCTGTTTGCGGGTGCGCGGGGTCCCGGTGAGCAGGCGCAGGCAGATCGCCCGGGCCCGCTCAGCCGGGTCCCCTGAAGACTCCCCCTGCTCGTCCCTCGCCGAGGAAGGGGCGCCTTCGTCCTCACCGGGCGCGTCCCCGAACCCGCGCCGCCGCCGGCCACGCCCCCGGCCACCCCGTGCGCCGCCGGGTCCCGCGGAGCCACGGCCGGGCGAACCGCCCCCGTGCGGCTCATCGCCCGTGTCTCCGTCACCCCCGCACCCGTCGGTTCCGCGGGATGCGCCGGGTCGGCCGGTCCGGTGTTCGTCGTCCCCGTCCGGGGCGGAGTCCGGGTAGCCCCCGGTGCCCCTCCCCCGTGGGACACCGGGGGTGGCGTACTCGTACTCGGCCCAGTCGGTTCGTCGTGTCACGGGTCAGCTCTTGGCAGCGGCGGCCTTGGGCTTGGTCGCCTTGGCGGCCGCCGGGGCGGGCACCGTCTTGGCGTCGTCGGCCGCGGTGGTGGCCGCGGCGTCGGTGCCCGGCTCGGCGGCGGGCTCCTCCGGCCGGACTCCCACGCCCAGCTTCTCCTTGATCTTCTTCTCGATCTCGTTGGCCAGGTCGGGGTTGTCCTTGAGGAAGTTGCGCGCGTTCTCCTTGCCCTGGCCGAGCTGGTCGCCCTCGTACGTGTACCAGGCGCCGGCCTTGCGGACGAAGCCGTGCTCCACGCCCATGTCGATCAGGCCGCCCTCGCGGCTGATGCCCTGGCCGTAGAGGATGTCGAACTCGGCCTGCTTGAAGGGCGGCGCGACCTTGTTCTTGACGACCTTGCAGCGGGTGCGGTTACCGACCGCCTCCGTGCCGTCCTTCAGGGTCTCGATGCGCCGGATGTCGATGCGCACCGACGCGTAGAACTTCAGCGCGCGGCCACCGGTCGTGGTCTCCGGGGAACCGAACATCACGCCGATCTTCTCGCGGAGCTGGTTGATGAAGATCGCGGTGGTCTTGGACTGGTTGAGCGCGCTGGTGATCTTCCGCAGTGCCTGGCTCATCAGGCGGGCCTGCAGACCGACGTGGCTGTCGCCCATCTCGCCCTCGATCTCCGCGCGCGGGACGAGCGCGGCGACGGAGTCGATGACGATCAGGTCGAGGGCACCGGAGCGGACCAGCATGTCCACGATCTCCAGGGCCTGCTCGCCGTTGTCGGGCTGGGAGAGGATCAGGTTGTCGATGTCGACACCGAGCTTGCGCGCGTACTCGGGGTCGAGGGCGTGCTCGGCGTCCACGAAGGCGACCTGGCCGCCGGCCTTCTGGGCGTTGGCCACGGCGTGCAAGGTCAGCGTGGTCTTACCGGAGGACTCCGGTCCGTAGATCTCCACGACACGGCCGCGCGGCAGGCCACCGACGCCGAGGGCGACGTCCAGCGCGGTCGATCCGGTCGGGATGACCTCGATGGGCTCCTTCGACCGCTCGCCCATGCGCATGACCGCGCCCTTGCCGAATTGCCGTTCAATCTGCGCGAGCGCGGCGTCGAGCGCCTTCTCGCGGTCGGTTCCTGCCATGGGTTCCACCCGGTTTGCTTGAGTCGATCGCTTCACGTCAAAGACGCTAACGCCTGCCACTGACAATGCGCCCCGACGCAGGCCCAGCCTGTGGATAACCGAGGGGCATCTCCCCGCGAATCGGGACGAAATCCCCACCCGGAAGCCTCGCCTGGGCCTCCATAAGAATGGATGTTCGATTTTCGTGTCAAGCGCACCACGCGGCACACGGTCGGGCTTCCACAGGGCCTACGGCCGCCGCTGCCCGCCGGGCCGGCGGCCGGCCCAGAGGCGTCGGGCGCGCGTGAACATCCCGGGCCCGCCCGGGCCCCGGCCGCGGTGCCCGTGCACCCGGGGATCGTCCGTGACGGCGTACCGCTTCACGTACGCCCCGAGGAACGCCTGCAGCGTCGCCACCGCCGGGATGGCGATCAGCGCGCCGACCGCACCCAGCAGCGCGGTGCCCGCGACGACCGAGCCGAAGGCGACCGCCGGGTGGATGTCGACCGTCTTGGCGGTCAGCTTGGGCTGGAGCATGTAGTTCTCGAACTGCTGGTAGATCACGACGAAGCCCAGCACCCAGACCGCGTACCAGGGGTTCACGGTGAACGCGATCAGCATCGGCAGCGCGCCCGCGAGGTACGTGCCGATGGTGGGGATGAACTGCGAGACCAGGCCCACCCAGACGCCGAGCACCGGCGCGTACGGCACACCGAGGGCTTGGAGCAGGATGTAGTGCGCGATCCCGGAGATGAGCGCCATGAGACCGCGCGAGTACAGGTAGCCGCCCGTCTTGTCGACGGCTATCTCCCAGGCGCGCAGCACCTCGGCCTGGCGCGCGGGCGGCAGCACGGAGCACAGGGCGCGGCGCAGCCGGGGGCCGTCGGCGGCGAAGTAGAACGAGAACAGCGCGACCGTGAGCAGCTGGAAGAGCCCGCCGAGCACCTGGGCGGACACGTCGAGGACGCCGGTCGCACTGTTCTGCACGTACTTGCGCAGCCAGTCGGAGTGGAGCAGGCCCTCCTGGATGTCGACGCGTCTGAGTTCCGTGTGGAAGGTGTGGTTGATCCAGTTGATGAGCGAGTCGAGGTAGTCCGGGAAGCCCTCGACCATCTTGATGATCTGGCCGGCCAGCATCGACCCGAGCAGCGTGACGAACCCGGCGGCGGCGACGGTCAGGCCGAGGAAGACCAGGAAGGTGGCGAGGCCCCGGCGCATGCCACGGGCCGACATCCGGCTCACGGCGGGCTCGACCGCCAGGGCCAGGAAGAACGCGATCAAAATGTTGATCAGGAGGCTGGTCAGCTGGTGGAAGGCCCAGCTGCCCAGCTGGAACGCGGCGATCAGCGCGAGCGCGAGCACCATGGCGCGTGGCAGCCAGCGCGGCATCCGGCCGTCCGGGGCGACGGTGCCGGAGGCCGGGGGCAGGCCGGGCGGGGGCGCTGCGGCCGGTGCTTCCCGCCGGGCGGACGGCTCGCCGTCCTCGGCGGTGGGTGCCAGGGGGTCCTCGTCAGTCGGTGCCACGCGCCCAGTCTCGCCCACGCCGCCGACATCCGGCCCCCGCCGGCGATCTTCGTGACAGATCAGTACCGTATTGTCGAGTTCTTCTCGGGCAAACCCGGCATTCCGGCCATCTGGTCAGCGCTTCTCGCCCGGCACGTTCATGACCGCGCAGACCACGCGCCACACGTCCTTGGCCGCCCAGCCGGCGTCCAGCGCCTCGTTCACCGTGCGCCCGCCCAGCTCCGACATGACGTGATCGCGCGCGAAGGTGTCGGCGTACCCCGGACCGAAGTGTTCCGCCATCCGCTGCCAGAAGACCGTCAACCGCATGCCTCCAGTATCCCGCCCCTGGGGGTGGGCCCTGCCCGGGAGCACCTGCCGAGACCGCTTTCCGCCCTACGGTCGACGCATGGCCGACACCGGAGTTCCCCCACTCCCCTCCACGCCCCCGGCGCGTTCCCCCCTCTTCCGCGCCGAACAGTTCGTGTGGCTCACCGCGCGCGTGCTGGAGCAGCATCTCTTCGCGTACCACTTCCTGCACGGCAGCCCGGAGGCGGTGGAGGCGGCACTGGACGCCTACCGCAACGACGACGGCGGGTACGGGCACGCCCTGGAGCCCGATCTGCGCGGACCGGTCAGCCAGCCCCTGCACACCGCGCACGCCCTGCGTGTGCTGGACGCCGTCGGGCGCTGCGGCGGGCAGCGCGTGGAGCGGGTGTGCCGCTATCTGACCTCCGTCTCGGCCCCGGACGGCGCCCTGCCGGCGATCCACCCCAGCCAGCGCGGCTATCCGACGGCACCGTTCGTCGAGGTCCTCGACGACCCTCCCAGCGAGCTGCTGGCCACCGGTCCGGTGGTCGGGCTGCTGCACCGCAACGAGGTGTGGCACGCCTGGCTGTTCCGGGCCACCGACTTCTGCTGGCAGGCGGTGGAGTCCCTGGAGAAGTCCCACCCCTACGAGGTGCAGGCCGCCGTCACCTTCCTGGACTCCGCTCCCGACCGCCCGCGCGCGCAGGCCGCCGCCGACCGGCTGGGCCGCCTGGTGCGCGAGCAGCGGCTCGCCGCGCTGGACCCGGACCGTCTCGACGCGTTCCCGGTCGCCCCCGGCTACGCCCCGGGCGAGCACCACTTCCCGCACGACTTCGCCCGCAGCCCCGACTCGCTCGCGCGCGCGTGGTTCACGGACGACGAGATGACGCGCTCGCTGGACCACCTGGCCGCCGGGCAGCAGGACGACGGCGGCTGGCCGGTCCGCTGGCGCCGGTGGGCCCCCGCCCCGGCGCTGGAGGCCCGCCCGCTGGTGACGATCGAGGCCCTGCGCACCCTCAGGGCCTACGGCCGCTTCGTGGGCTAGCGGCCCGGGCGCGCGAGCGGCCTCTCCCGTCGGCGGGCCTCACCCGCCGACGGCCCGCACCCCCGCCGTCACCACCACGGCCGCCGCCACGACCAGCAGGAACGGCGCGCGCAGCACCAGTGCCACGGCCGCCGCGCCGAGCCCCGCGGCCCGCGCGTCCAGCACCAGCGCGTGCCCGTCGGCGAACGTCTGCTGCGCGGTGAGCGCGGCCAGGAGGGCCACCGGCAGCAGGGCGGCCAGCCGGCGCACGTACGGCCGCTCGACGGTGTGCGCCGGCACCAGCAGTCCGGCGAGCTTGACGGCGTAGCAGCCGAGGGCGGTCACGCCGATCGCGATCCAGGTGTTCACCGGTCCTCCTCCGAGCCCGTCTGCTCCTCCTGCCGGGTACGGCCCCTGCGCCGGCCCTCCACGAAGAGGGCGAGCGGGGCCGCCAGCGCCGCCACCAGGACCGGCACACCGGCCGGTAGGACGGGCAGCAGACCGAGGCCCAGCAGGACGGCGAGGGCTGCCACCGCGCGCTCGGTGGCCGTCTTCAGCATCGGCGCGAGCAGCGCCAGGAACACGGCGGGCCCCGCCGCGTCCAGGCCCCACGCGCGCGTGTCGCCGATCGCCCGGGCGCCCAGCGCGCCGAGCAGCGTGGTGAGGTTCCACAGCAGGTACAGGCTGAGGCCGGTGACGGTGAAGCCGAGCCGTGCGGCCCGCCGGGTCGGCTGCGCCAGGGTCACCGCGGTGGTCTCGTCGATCACCCACTGGGCGGCGAACGGCCGTAGCGCGCGCGGGAGGGCGAGCAGCTGCGACAGCCGCAGCCCGTAGAAGGCGTTGCGCACGCCCAGGAAGAAGGCGCCGGCGGCGGCCGTGAACGGGTTGCCCCCGGCGGCGAGCGCCCCGACCAGCGCGAACTGGGAGGCGCCGGTGAACACCAGGAGGCTGAGCGCGCAGGTCTGGAGCAATCCGAGTCCGCTGCCGGCCGAGGTCACCCCGAAGGCGAATCCGGACAGGCCCACGGCGACGCCGACGCCCAGGGCGTCCCGTACGACGGCCGAGTCGGGCTTGTCCGCTCCTTCGGCGGTCTGGTCCATGAGAGCTATGTGCTGTGCCACGCCCAGGACGGTACGGGCGGCTCTCAGCCCGCGTCTTGTACGTTCTTGCGCTCGTCCGGGCCGGTGCGCTCGCGCTGGTATGCGCCCGGGGGCACGCCGACGATCCGGGCGAAGTGCCGGTTGAGGTGGGGCTGGTCGGTGAAGCCGACGGCGACGGCCGCCTCGGCCGGGGCCGTGCCCGCGTCCAGCAGCAGCCGGGCGCGGCGCACGCGGGCGTCCGTCAGCCAGGTGTGCGGCGGCATGCCGTAGGCGTCGCGGAACGCCCGCAGCAGGGCGAACGGGCTGGTCCCGAGGTCCGAGGCCAGCCGTTGCAGGGTCGGCGGCTCGGCCATCCGTTCCTCCAGCACCGCACGCGCGCGTGCCGCGATGCCCGCACCGGCCGTCCGGGTCCGCCGCTGGGGCAGCGGGCCGCCGTTCAGCCGCAGCAGCCTGGTCACGGCGACCCGCAGGAGCGTGTCGGCGGCCAGCGCGTTGCCCTCGTCGGCGGCGCGCAGCACCTGGTGCACCAGGCGGACGGTGTAGGGGTCGTCCAGGACCGGGCTGACGAAACCCGGCGTGCCGCGGAGGGTGGTGGTCTCGGCTGCGATCTCGGCGACCACCTCGGGCGACGGGTAGAGCGCGCCGTACCGCCAGCCCTCGGGCACACCGGCCCGGCCCGTGTGCGGGGTGTCCGGGTTGACCAGGGCGAGCGCTCCCGCGCCGGCGGAGACGTCCGAGCCGCGGTGGTGGAAGACCTCGACGCCGTCGGCGATGGCCGCGATCACGAAGTTCTCATGGGTGTGCCGGATGAACGTCTTGCGGATGTACCGAGCCCGCAGCAGGTCGACACCGGGCAAGTCCGCGTACCGCCAGTGCCGCGCCCGCTCCCCTGAACCCGCCATACGCCCATTGTCCGCCCTGCCCGGACCACGCCGGCACCGCGTTTCCGCGCCCGGCCCGGGGCCCACCGGCCCGGCACCGCCTCCTCGGCTCCGCATCTGCGCAGGTCACAGCGATTGTCAGTGGTCGGGTGCAGGATGGACGCATGGTCAGCTCCGCACACCGAGCCCTCGACGGCTTCTCCCCCGCGACCCGCGGCTGGTTCACGGGGGCGTTCTCCGCGCCCACCGCGGCCCAGGCGGGCGCATGGGATGCCATCCGGGCCGGCTCGGACGTGCTGGTGGTCGCCCCGACCGGCTCCGGCAAGACGCTGGCCGCGTTCCTCGCCGCACTGGACCAGCTGGCCTCGGCCCCGCCCCCGGCCGACCCGAGGAAGCGCTGCCGGGTGCTGTACGTGTCGCCGCTGAAGGCCCTCGCGGTCGACGTCGAGCGCAACCTGCGCAGTCCGCTGACCGGTATCCGCCAGGAGTCGGTGCGCCTGGGCCTGCCCGAGCCGGAGGTCAGGGTCGGCATCCGCTCCGGCGACACCCCGGCGGCCGAGCGCCGCGCCCTGTCCACCCGCCCGCCGGACATCCTGATCACCACCCCCGAGTCGCTGTTCCTGATGCTGACGTCGGCCACGCGCGACGCGCTCACGGGCGTGGAGACGGTGATCCTGGACGAGGTCCACGCGGTCGCGGGCACCAAGCGCGGCGCGCATCTCGCGCTCTCCTTGGAGCGGCTGGACAAGCTGCTGCCGAAGCCCGCCCGCCGGATCGGCCTGTCCGCGACCGTGCGCCCGGTGGACGAGGTGGCCCGGTACCTGTCCCCGCGCCGCAAGGCGGAGATCGTCCAGCCGGAGTCCGGCAAGGAGTTCGACCTCTCCGTCGTCGTCCCGGTCGAGGACATGGGCGAGCTGGGCGGTGCCCCGGCCGCCGACGCCGCCGAGGGCGGGGAGCGGCCGTCGATCTGGCCGCACGTGGAGGAGCGGATCGCCGACCTGGTCCAGTCCCACCGGTCCACGATCGTCTTCGCGAACTCCCGCCGCCTCGCGGAGCGGCTGTGCAACCGGCTCAACGAGATCGCGTACGAGCGGGCGACCGGCGAGACCCTGGAGGAGCACCACTCCCCCGCCGAGCTGATGGGCGGCTCGGGCGCCGCCCAGGGCGCGCCGCCGGTGATCGCCCGCGCGCACCACGGCTCGGTCTCCAAGGAGCAGCGCGCCCTGGTGGAGGAGGACCTGAAGGCGGGCCGGCTGCCCGCGGTGGTCGCCACCTCCAGCCTGGAACTCGGCATCGACATGGGCGCCGTGGACCTCGTCGTCCAGGTCGAGTCCCCGCCGTCGGTGGCCTCGGGTCTGCAGCGGGTGGGCCGCGCAGGGCACCAGGTCGGCGCCGTCTCCACCGGTGTCGTCTTCCCCAAGTACCGCGGTGATCTCGTCCAGGCGGCCGTGGTCACCGAGCGGATGCGCTCGGGCTCGATCGAGTCCCTGAAGGTGCCCGCGAACCCGCTGGACGTCCTCGCGCAGCAGCTGGTCGCCATGACGGCGCTGGACACCTGGCAGTTCGACGACCTGCTCGCCGTGGTCCGCCGCGCGGCCCCGTTCGCCTCGCTGCCCGAGTCGGCGTTCACGGCGGTCCTGGACATGCTCGCGGGCCGCTACCCGTCCGACGCGTTCGCGGAGCTGCGCCCCCGCGTGGTGTGGGACCGCGTGACCGGCGAGATCACCGGCCGCCCGGGTGCCCAGCGCCTCGCCGTCACCTCCGGCGGCACGATCCCGGACCGCGGTCTGTTCGGCGTCTTCCTCGCCGGTTCCGACCCCAAGAAGGGCGGAGGCCGGGTCGGCGAGCTGGACGAGGAGATGGTCTACGAGTCCCGTGTCGGCGATGTCTTCACGCTGGGCACGAGTTCGTGGCGGATCGAGGACATCACGCGCGACCGGGTCCTGGTCTCGCCCGCGCCGGGCGTGCCGGGCCGGCTGCCCTTCTGGAAGGGCGACCAGCTGGGCCGCCCGCTGGAGCTGGGCCGTGCGGTGGGCGCGTTCCTGCGTGAGGTCGGCTCGCTCTCCCGGGACGACGCGCGGCTGCGGCTGCTGGCGGCGGGCCTGGACGCGTGGGCGGCGGACAACGTGCTGTCGTACCTGGACGAGCAGCGCGAGGCCTGCGGCCATGTGCCGGACGACCGCACGATCGTCGTGGAGCGGTTCCGTGACGAGCTGGGCGACTGGCGGGTCGTCATCCACTCCCCCTTCGGCGCACAGGTCCACGCCCCCTGGGCCCTCGCCCTCGGCGCCCGCCTGTCCGAGCGGTACGGCATGGACGCGCAGGTCATGCACGCCGACGACGGCATCGTGCTGCGCCTGCCCGACGCCGACCTGATGGGCCTGGACCTGCTCGACCGTGAGCCGGTGAAGGCCGGCACCGAGTACGACAGCGACCAGGCCCCGGTCGGCGCGGCCGACGTCGCCTTCGACAAGGGCGAGGTCGACCAGATCGTCACCGACCAGGTCGGCGGCTCGGCGCTGTTCGCTTCCCGGTTCCGCGAGTGCGCCGCCCGCGCGCTGCTGCTGCCGCGCCGCAATCCAGGCAAGCGCACCCCGCTGTGGCAGCAGCGCCAGCGGGCGGCCCAGCTGCTCCAGGTGGCGAGCGAGTTCGGCTCGTTCCCGATCGTCCTGGAGGCGGTCCGCGAATGCCTCCAGGACGTCTTCGACGTCCCCGGGCTCGTGGAGCTGATGGGTGACGTCGAGTCCCGTAAGGTGCGCCTGGTCGAGGTCACCACCCCGGAGCCGTCCCCCTTCGCCCGCTCCCTGCTGTTCGGGTACGTCGCCCAGTTCCTGTACGAGGGCGACTCCCCGCTGGCCGAGCGGCGCGCCGCCGCGCTGTCCCTGGACTCACGGCTGCTGGCCGAGCTGCTGGGCCAGGCGGAGCTGCGCGAGCTGCTCGACGCGGAGGTGCTGACCGAGCTGGAGCGCGAGCTGCAGTGGCTCACCGAGGACCGCCGGGTCAAGGACGTGGAGGGAGTCGCCGACGTGCTCCGGCTGCTCGGCCCGCTGACCGACACGGAGCTGGTGGCGCGGGGCGCGGACCCGCAGTGGGCGCGGGAGCTGGCCGGGGCCCGCCGGGCGATCAGGGTGCGGATCGCGGGGACCGATCACTGGGCAGCCGTCGAGGACGCGGGCCGGCTGCGCGACGCGCTCGGCACGGCACTGCCCGTCGGTGTCCCCGAGGCGTTCACCGAGCCGGTCAAGGATCCGCTGGGCGATCTCCTCGCGCGGTACGCCCGTACCCACGGCCCGTTCACCTCGGCTACCGCCGCGGCCCGGTTCGGGCTGGGCGTGGCGGTCACCGAGGGAGCCCTGCAGCGGCTGGCCGCGGCCGGGCGGGTCGTTCAGGGCGAATTCCACCCGGCGGGCATCGGTCAGGAGTGGTGCGACGCGGCCGTTTTGCGCCGGCTGCGCCGCCGTTCCCTGGCCGCCCTGCGGCACGAGCTGGAGCCGGTGCCGCCCGCGGCGCTCGCCCAGTTCCTGCCGCAGTGGCAGCACATCGGCCGGGGGCACGGGCTGCGGGGCGTCGACGGGCTGGTGCGCGCGGTCGAGCAGTTGCAGGGGGCGTCGGTGCCGGCCTCCGCGCTGGAGAAGCTGGTGCTGCCCTCCCGCGTGGCCGGCTACACGCCCTCAATGCTGGACGAACTGACCGCCGCCGGCGAGGTGGTGTGGGCCGGCGCGGGCGCCCTGCCCGGCAAGGACGGCTGGGTCTCCCTCTACCTGGCGGACGCGGCCCCGCTGCTGCTGCCGGCACCGCACCCGCTGGAGCTGACCGCGCTCCACCAGTCCGTGCTCGACACCCTCTACGGCGGCTACGGCCTGTTCTTCCGTCAGATCGCCGACCAGGTCCGGGCGACCACGCACCCCGAGGTCACCGATCCCCAACTGGCCGACGCGCTGTGGGATCTGGCCTGGTCGGGCCGGCTCACCAACGACACCCTGGCGCCGATGCGCGCCCTTCTGGGCTCGGGTCGTACGGCGGGCTCGACCGCGCACCGGGCCAAGCGTGCCGTCCCGCGCGGGCGCTACGGCTCCCTGACGGCCGCCGCACGCACCGCCTCCCGCACCGGCCCGCCGACCGTGGCCGGCCGCTGGTCGCTGCTGCCCACGGCCGAGCCGGACGCCACCGTGCGCGCGCACGCCCTGGCCCGCACGCTCCTGGACCGGCACGGCGTGGTCACCCGGGGCGCGGTCGCGGCGGAGGGCGTCGAGGGCGGCTTCTCGGCGGTGTACCGGGTGCTGTCGGTCTTCGAGGAGAGCGGTCAGGCCCGGCGGGGTTACGTGGTCGAGGGGCTGGGCGCGGCCCAGTTCGCGATGGACGGCGCGGTGGACCGCCTCCGCGCGGTGGCGAACGCCCGCGAGCGGACCGAGGGCCTGCCCGCCCCGGCCGGCCGGAACGGCTTCGCCGAGCCGGCCTTCCCGAACCCGTTCGACGCCGCCGACGGCACTCCGCACGGCCGCGCCTCCGCCGGCGCCTTCGACGCGGCCGACGCCGGTTTCGCCCACCCCGGCCTGGACGGCGACTTCACCTGGCCGCCGGAGGAGCAGCCGGTGGCCGACGGTGATCACGCCTCCTCCCGCGACCTCGCCGACCCGTTCGCCTCCCCCGGCTACGGCGGCCCCCGCGGCGGCGGCACCGCCCCCTACGGTCCGGCCGCCTACGGCACGGCCCCGCGCCGCGGCTACGGCAACGGCCGCACGGGCGCCCCGGAGCCCGACCCCCGCGCCGTGGTCCTCGCCGCGGCCGACCCCGCGAACGCCTACGGCTCCGCGCTGCCCTGGCCGGAGCCGCCGACCGGAGCCGGGCACAAGCCGGGCCGCAAGGCGGGTTCGCTGGTCGTCCTGGTGGAGGGTGAGCTGACGCTGTACATGGAGCGCGGCGGCAAGACCCTGCTGGCCTGGCCCGCCGCACCGGACGACCCCCGCCTGCGTACGGCGGCCGAGGCGCTGGCCGCGGCGGCCCGCGCGGGCTCACTCGGCACGGTCACGGTCGAGCGCATCAACGGCACCCAGGCCCTGACCTCCCCCATAGGCACCCTCCTGGAGGCAGCGGGATTCGTGGCCACACCACGCGGCCTCCGACTGAGAGCCTGACCGACCCGGCAACCGCCGGGCGGCCCACCGCCCCTCCCCCGCCCGGCACGGCGACCGCCCCCTGCCCCACCGGCTCTGCACCACCGGCCCTGCCCACCCAGCCCCGCGCCCACCCCACCCACCACCACAACCGGCATCGCGACCACCGCCCCGCCCCGCCCGGCGCGGCCGCCCGCCCCGATCACAGCCCCTACTCGCCCCCACCCACTCCCCGGCCCGGCCACCGAGACCCGGCCATGCCCCACCCCACCGGCGCCCCAACCGCCCCCGCTCCCCCTCACCCCTTCGTGGCACCCTTGACGCATGCCCGAAGGTGACACGGTCTGGCAGGCCGCGCGGCGGCTGCACGAGGCTCTCGCGGGCAAGGCGCTGACCCGCAGCGACTTCCGCGTACCGAAGTACGCGACGGTGGACCTCTCCGGCCGCAGGGTGCTGAACACGATCCCGCGGGGCAAGCACCTGCTCACCCGGTTCGAGGGCGACCTGACCCTCCACACGCATCTGCGCATGGAGGGCACGTGGAAGGTGTTCGACGCGGGCGAACGCTGGCGGGGCGGACCGGCGCACCAGATCCGGGCGGTCCTCGGCACCGCCGACCGCACGGCCGTCGGCTACCGCCTGCAGGTCCTGGAGCTGCTGCGCACGACCGACGAGGAACGGGTCGTCGGCCACCTGGGCCCCGACCTGCTCGGCCCGGACTGGGACCCCGAGCGCGCCCTGGCCAACGTCCTCGCCGACCCCGGTCGCCAGCTCGGCGAGGCCCTGCTGGACCAGCGCAATCTGGCGGGCATCGGCAACATCTACAAGAGCGAACTGTGCTTCCTGCTCGGCGTGACCCCGTGGCTGCCGGCCGGCGCGCTCCCCGCGGACCGCGCCGAGAAGCTGCCCGGTCTGGCCAAGCGGCTCCTGGAGGCGAACCGCGACCGCCCGGTCCGGCAGACCACCGGGCTGCACCGGTACGACCTGTTCGTCTACGGCCGGGCACCCCGCCCGTGCCTGCGCTGCCACACCTCCGTCCGGGTGGCCGACCAGGGCGACGGCTCCCAGGAACGCCCGACCTACTGGTGCCCCACCTGCCAGACGGGCCCCGCTCCGGCGCCGGGCTCACCACAGCGCTGGCGGGACAAGTACCCGCGCCGCACCGGCTGACCGCTCCACGCCCGCCGACCGCCCGGCGCTCAGGCGGTCGCCCACTAATTGACGGACCGTCAGAAACGCTCGTACCGTCGCCTGCATGGCCCTCAGCGCGTACGACCTCAGCGGACGCACCGCCTTCGTCACCGGAGCCGCCGGCGGGATCGGGCGGGCCTCCGCCGTACTGCTCGCCCAGGCGGGCGCGACGGTGCACTGTGCCGACCGGGACCCGGACGGCCTGGACGGCACGGCCGCGCTGGTCGAGGAGCGCGGCGGTACGGCCCGCGTCCATGTCCTCGACGTCACCGACCGGGCCCGGCTCGGCGAGGCGGTCCGGTCCTGCGGGCGGCTGGACGTACTGGCGGCGATCGCCGGGATCATGCACAGCAGCCCGGTGCTGGAGACCCGGGACGAGGACCTCGACCGGGTGCTGGACGTCAACTTCAAGGGCGTGCTGTACGCCTGCCAGGAGGCGGCCCGCCTGATGCTCGCCCACGGGACCCGCGGCAGCATCGTCACCATGGCCTCGGGCGCGGTCGACACCGGCGGCGCCGGGCTGCTCTGCTACGGCGCGGCCAAGGCGGCCGTGGTGCAGCTGACCAGGACGCTGGCCACCGAGGTCGGCCCGCACGGCATCCGGGTGAACGCGGTCGCGCCGGGCTGGATCCGCACCCCCATGACCGACCGCCACGACCGGACGGCACAGGCGCACACCGAGGCCGCGATGACCCGGCTGACCCCGCTCGGCCGGGTCGGCGAGCCGGACGACGTCGCGCACGCGGTGCTGTACCTGGCGTCGGACGCGTCGGCCTTCACGACGGGTCAGATACTTCGCCCGAACGGGGGTGTGGCGATGCCCTGGTGACGTCCCCGGCCCGCCACGCGGTCGCCCATCGCCCCGTCGGCACGGCTCCGGTCGCGCGCCCCTTGGGCACACAGTGCACGGGCAGCAGGCTCAGCCCCCACCCGCCGGCCACGACGGCCCCTTCCAGCACGCCCGAGCCACCGCCCGCGGCGAGCCGCAGCACGGCCCACCACCACACCGCCCCGAGCCCGGGCGCCACCACCCAGCGCACTGTCCGCCCCGCCATGCCCGCCACCACCTCCAGCCGGACGCTAGACCGCCACCCCGGCCGCCCGGGAGGCGCACCGAGGGCTCACTGATGCAGCGCCGGGAGGAGAACAGCCCGTCCGGCGTGGAAGGGCGAGGCCGGCCGCCTACGCGTTCTCCGCCTGGAACATCCAGTGGTGCTTCTCCAGGTCGGCGGTGATCTGGATGAAGATGTCCTGGGTCACCGGGTCCGGCGCCCCGGTCGCCTCCACCCGCTCCCGCATCCGGGTGATCACCGTGCCCAGCGCGTCCACCATCGTCCCGACCGCGTCCGTGTCCTTGATCCACCCCGCGGGAGTGGCCTTGATGCCGCTTGCGGAGGCCACCGTCGCGGCGCGCCCGTCGGGCGGGACACCCAGCGCCGAGGCCCGCTCGGCCACCGTGTCCATGTGGGTGCGGGCGGAGTCGACCACCTCGTCCAGCTGGAGGTGGACGGAGCGGAAGCGGGGCCCGACGATGTTCCAGTGGATCTGCTTGGCGACCAGGGCGAGGTCCACCAGGTCGACCAGGGCGCCCTGCAGCGCCTCCGACACGGTCTTCATATCCGGTTCGGCCAAGGGGCTCTTCACGACGTACATCCGCTTCCTCCGGGGCTCGGGCGCCGTCACGTCCCCTCCACGATGACCGCACCGCACACCCCCGGCAAATGGACGCCCAACGGGTGACGAGCGACGAAAAGCCCCGGCCGGCTCCCCAGGTCTCCCTGGGGCAGCCGGCCGGGGCTTCACACGTCTCGGAACGCTAGGCCGCGCGCACGAAGCTCACGCGGCGACCACGTCCACCGCCTCCGCGGGCGCCTTGATGGTCACCCGTTCCGGTGGCACACCGGTCACCGACACCGAACCCAGCATCGGGCGGACCGGCGTGGGCACGGGCTCGGTGGCCCGGGCGGACTGGGCCAGTTCGGCGAGCGCCAGCTCGTCGCTCACTTCCCGCATGAGTTCCGACATCCGTACGTCCAGCGCGTCGCAGATGGCGGCGAGCAGCTCGGAGGAAGCCTCCTTCTGCCCCCGCTCCACCTCGGAGAGATAGCCGAGTGAGACTCGGGCGGACGAGGAGACTTCGCGCAGAGTACGGCCCTGGCGTTGGCGCTGCCGACGCAGCACGTCACCCAGCAGGCGACGGAGCAGAATCATCGGTGGCTCCCTCCTCGGACCGCGTAGCCGCATCCTTCTCGCCCCACCGTACCGCCTTGCGCCGCGGCCGTGCGGGGAGCGATGTCGTGTTCACTCAGGGCTGCAAACATCAAAACCCCCCGTTCCGTTCCGTATCCTGTGCCCGCTCATTCCCAGTCTGTTCGCCCGCAAGCTGCTCCAGGAGCACTGCGAGTACGCTCCGTACACTCTCCATACGAATTTCCGCACGGCCGCCGTTCAACCGCAGAGCCTCGACTTTTCCGCCACCGGCAGAACCGGCTCGGTCGGTGAGGGGTCCGTCGACGGCCACGAAGACCGTCCCGACGGGCTGTCCGTCCTGCGGATCGGGGCCGGCGACCCCGGTGGTCGCGAGGCCCCAGTCGGCCCGCAGGGCCTTGCGGACACCGGCCGCCATCTGGCCCGCGACCTGCGGATCCACCGCTCCGCGCTGGGCCAGCAGAGTGGCGTCGACACCCAGCAGCTCGTGCTTCAGCTCGGTGGCGTAGGCGGTGATCGAGCCCCGGAACACCCGGGAGGCCCCGGGTACCGCGGTGATCTCCGCCGCCACCAGGCCACCGGTCAGCGACTCGGCGACGGCAAGGGTCTCGCCCCTCACGGTCAGTAGTCGCACCAGTTCGGTGGCCGCGGAACTCACGCTTCCTTCTCCTCCAACGCCGCGGCGCGCTCGGCCATTCCCCGCCGCCGCAGCACAATGGCTTGTCTTACGTAGTCGAGGCCCGTCACGACCGTGAGGACGACCGCCGCGGCCATCACCCAGAACCTCAGGGTGGCCAGCCACCCCGTCAGCGCCAGGACGTACATCCCGACGGCCACGCCCTGGGTGAGCGTCTTCAGCTTGCCGCCCCGGCTGGCGGGGATCACGCCGTAGCGAATGACCAGAAAACGCAGCAGCGTGATGCCGAGTTCCCGGCCGAGGATCACGGCCGTCACCCACCACGGCAGATCACCGAGGGCGGACAGACAGATGAGCGCCGCACCCATGATCGCCTTGTCGGCGATGGGGTCGGCGATCTTCCCGAAGTCGGTGACGAGGTTGTAGGTGCGCGCCAGGTGACCGTCGAACAGGTCCGTGATCATGGCGATGGCGAAGGCGGCCCAGGCCACGGAGCGCCAGGCCGGGTCGTAGCCGCCGCCGGTCAGCATCAGCGCCACGAAGCCGGGCACCAGCAGCAGGCGGAGCATGGTCAGCAGATTGGCTACGTTCCAGACGCTCGCCTGGTTGACGGCCGCGGCCGCGATCTTCCCGCCGCGCGCGGGCTTGCCGCCGCCCTCGGGGCCCGTGGCCGGACCCGAAGCAGAACCGGAGACCTCGGACCGGGCGTCGTCGGCAGCGGCGGCGGACCCCCGGGCACCCTGCGCGCCGGAGGAGCCGCCCGCGGCGGATGCCGGGACTCCGGTCATCTGCCCGCCTCCTCACTACACGCGAGCGAGCCGGTCAGCGGCTCGGCCACGAGGTCGACACCTTCCGTACCGACCACCTTTGCCTCGACCATACGTCCGACGCTCAGACCCGCGCCGCTCGTGAGCAGGACCTGGCCGTCGGTCTCCGGCGCCTGGTGCGCGGCACGGCCGTGGACGCCCTCCTCCTCGTCCACGGACTCCACCAGGACCCGCAGGGTCTCCCCGACGCGCTCCTCGGCGCGCTGCGAGACGAGTTCCTCGGCGAGCCGGGAGATGTGGGCCAGGCGCTCGGCGACGACGTCTTCGTCCAGCTTGTCGTCGTAGGTCGCCGCTTCCGTGCCCTCCTCGTCGGAGTAGCCGAAGACGCCGATGGCGTCGAGCCGGGCGCCGTTCAGGAAGCGCTCCAGTTCGGCCAGGTCGGACTCGGTCTCGCCGGGGAAGCCGACGATGAAGTTGGAGCGCACGCCGGCCTCGGGGGCCTTGCTCCGGATGGTGTCGAGCAGCTCCAGGAAGCGGTCGGTGTCGCCGAAGCGGCGCATGGCGCGCAGCACGCCGGGCGCGGAGTGCTGGAAGGACAGGTCGAAGTACGGGGCGACCTTGGGGGTGGAGGCCAGGACGTCGATGAGGCCCGGGCGCATCTCGGCCGGCTGGAGGTAGCTCACCCGCACCCGCTCGATGCCGTCGACCTCGGCCAGCTCCGGCAGCAGGGACTCCAGCAGCCGGATGTCGCCGAGGTCCTTGCCGTAGGAGGTGTTGTTCTCGGAGACCAGCATGATCTCCTTGACGCCCTGCTCGGCCAGCCAGCGGGTCTCGTTCAGCACGTCGCTGGGGCGGCGGGAGATGAAGGAGCCGCGGAAGGACGGGATGGCGCAGAAGGAGCAGCGCCGGTCGCAGCCGGAGGCCAGCTTGACGGAGGCGACCGGGGAGCCGTCCAGGCGGCGGCGCAGGGGCGCGCGGGGACCGGAGGCGGGCGCGACGCCCTCCGGGAGGTCGGTGGGGCCGTGCCCGGGCAGGGCCACCGCGGCGGCCGACTCCTGGCGCTCGGCCGGGCTGATCGGCAGCAGCTTGCGCCGGTCGCGCGGGGTGTGGGAGGCGTGGATGCCGCCGGACAGGATGGTCTGCAGGCGGTCGGAGATGTCCGTGTAGTCGTCGAAGCCGAGCACGCCGTCGGCCTCGGGCAGCGCCTCGGCCAGCTCCTTGCCGTACCGCTCGGCCATGCAGCCCACCGCCACGACGGCCTGGGTTCTCCCATGGTTCTTGAGGTCGTTGGCCTCCAGGAGGGCGTCGACGGAGTCCTTCTTCGCGGCCTCCACGAAGCCACAGGTGTTGACCACGGCGACGTCGGCGTCCGCGGCGTCCTCGACGAGCTGCCAGCCGTCCGCCTCCAAACGGCCTGCGAGCTCCTCGGAATCCACCTCGTTACGAGCGCAGCCGAGAGTGACGAGTGCGACGGTACGGCGTTCAGGCATGGGCTCAAGACTACTTTGTCTCACTGACAGCCCACGTCGACGGGGTTGGCCGATTGTGGCCGACTCCGTCACATCCGCCGCGTCGGGCCCGTCAGCCCGCCACCGGGTCGCCCTTGGTGTAGGTGAGCCGCTCCACCGCGCCGGGCCGGAAGGTGTCCTCGATCTTCTTGCCGTTGACGTACAGCTCGATCGCGCCGGCGTCCCCGAGGATCAGGTTGATCTTGGAGCTGTCCTGGAAGGTCTTGGACTGGCCCTTCTTCAGCAGCCCGTCGAAGAGCATCCGGCCGTTGTGGTCCTTGGCGGAGATCCAGCTGCGTCCGTTGGGGGCGCTGACCTGGACGGTCACCTTGTCCTGGGGCGCTGCGGCGATGGCGCTGTCGGAGGGCTCGCCGGTCGGCTCGGCGGGCTTGGGCTTCTTCGTCTTCGGCGGGGCGGACTTCACCGTGGCGGGTGTGGCGCCCTCGGCGACCTGCGCCTTGGAGTCGCCGGAGCTGTCGCCGCCCTTGAACGCGGTGAACCCGACGAACCCGATCACGACGACGATCGCGGCGACCATGGCCGCGGTCCAGTTCGGGCCGCGCCGCTCCGGCCTGATCCGCTCCGCCTCGAACAGGGGTGCGGCGGGGGTGGGCGCGGGCCGGCCTCCGTGCTCGGCGTCGTACTGGGCGATCAGCGGCTCGGGGTCGAGGTGGACGGCCCTGGCCAGCGTGCGGATGTGCCCACGGGCGTACACGGCGCCGCCGCAGGGGGCGAAGTCGTCCGCCTCGATGGCGTGCACGATGGCGATACGGACACGAGTGGCACTGCTGACGTCGTCCACGGTGAGCCCGGCCGCGATCCGCGCCTGCTGCAGTACGCGGCCCACGGAGGGTCGGGCTTCCTGGGACTCGTCTCGGAACGGACGCTCGTCTTCAGGGGAGTTGCCGATGGACACGGGGGCGCCTTTCGAGCGTGTAGCCACCTGTGCTGGAAGCTCAGTCTAGGGGGGGTACGAAAGGGTGGGGCAACCGGGCGGTGGGACTTTGTACGCCATCGGAATGGCCCGACATCCCGGGGGCGTGACAGGCAGGTACCCCAGGATGCGGGCCCTACCTGTCTTCTCGCTCAACTGGACGTACGACAAAGGGAAACGGTTGCTCACCGACATCTAACAGGTGGATCACGGCCATCCCGCCAGCCGGCGTAACCCTCGTCCGCCGAACGGCCCTTCGCCCCTCACCCCTCGGACTCCCCGCGGATCACGGCGAGCACACCGTCCAGCTCGTCGGGTTTCACGAGAACGTCACGTGCCTTGGAGCCCTCGCTCGGACCCACGATGTTGCGGGACTCCATGAGGTCCATGAGCCGCCCGGCCTTGGCGAAGCCGACACGCAGCTTGCGCTGGAGCATCGAGGTCGACCCGAACTGGGTGGAGACGACCAGCTCGGCCGCCTGGCACAGCAGGTCCAGGTCGTCGCCGATGTCCTCGTCGATCTCCTTCTTCTGCTTGGTGCCCACGGTGACGTCGTCCCGGAAGACGGGCGCCATCTGCTCCTTGCAGTGCCGGACGACGGCCGCGACCTCCTCCTCGGTCACGAAGGCGCCCTGCATACGCGTCGGCTTGTTCGCGCCCATCGGCAGGAACAGGCCGTCGCCCTTGCCGATCAGCTTCTCGGCGCCGGGCTGGTCGAGGATGACCCGGGAGTCGGCGAGCGAGGAGGTGGCGAAGGCCAGCCGGGACGGCACGTTGGCCTTGATCAGGCCGGTGACCACGTCGACCGAGGGACGCTGGGTGGCGAGGACCAGGTGGATGCCGGCCGCGCGCGCGAGCTGCGTGATACGCACGATCGCGTCCTCGACGTCACGCGGGGCCACCATCATCAGGTCCGCCAGCTCGTCGACGATCACCAGCAGGTACGGGTACGGCTGCAGCTCCCGCTCGCTGCCCTCGGGCGGCTTGACCTTGCCCTCGCGCACCGCGCGGTTGAAGTCGTCGATGTGCCGGTAGCCGTAGGCGGCCAGGTCGTCGTACCTGAGGTCCATCTCGCGGACCACCCACTGCAGCGCCTCGGCGGCCCGCTTGGGATTGGTGATGATCGGCGTGATCAGGTGCGGGATGCCCTCGTAGGCGGTCAGCTCGACCCGCTTGGGGTCGACCAGGATCATCCGGACGTCCTCCGGGGTCGCCCGCATCATGACCGAGGTGATCAGGCAGTTGATGCAGGACGACTTGCCGGAGCCGGTGGCGCCGGCGACCAGCATGTGCGGCATCTTCGCCAGCGAGTGCATGACGTACCCGCCCTCGACGTCCTTGCCGAAGGCGACCAGCATCGGGTCGTCGTCCTCGGCGGACTCCGCGAGGCGCAGCACGTCGCCGAGGTTGACCATCTCCCGGTCGGTGTTCGGGATCTCGATGCCCACCGCGGACTTGCCGGGGATGGGGCTGATGATCCGCACGTCCGGGCTGGCGACGGCGTAGGCGATGTTCTTGGTGAGCGCGGTGATCCGCTCGACCTTCACGGCGGGGCCGAGCTCGACCTCGTAGCGGGTGACCGTCGGGCCGCGGGTGAAGCCGGTGACGGCCGCGTCGACCTTGAACTCGGTGAAGACCTGGGTGAGCGAGGCGACGACCGCGTCGTTGGCGGCGCTGCGCGCCTTGCCGGGGCCGCCGCGGGTCAGCAGGTCCAGCGAGGGCAGCGCGTAGGTGATGTCGCCGGACAGCTGGAGCTGCTCCGCGCGCGCGGGCAGGTCGCGGGGCGCCTCGGGAGCCTTCTTGGTCAGGTCGGGAACGGTCCCCCCGGTCCTGAGGTTCTCCTGCTTGGGGCGGGCGGCCGGGACCGGCGCCGCTGCGGGCGCGGGCGCCGGCGTGGGCACCGGGGTGGTGTCCTCGCGCTCGCCCGCGCTCACCCCCTGGGTGAGGTCGGCGACGAGCGGGGACGGCGGCATGCCGTGCTGCACGGCCCCGTCGAGCGCGGCGGCCGCGGCGGCAGCGACGTCCACGGCGTCCAGCTGCCGCTGCGGATCCGGCTGGGGCACCGCGGAGCGCCTGGGACGCCCGCGGCGCCGGGTGAGGGCCTCCTCCTCGGCGCTCTCCGGGTCGTACGCCTGCGGGGCGCTCGCGCGCCTGCGGGGGCGGGCGGGCGTCGCCTCGCGCCACTGCTCGTCGTAGCCCTCGTCGTCCACGGCGTACCGGTCCGCCTCGGGATCGTGCAGCACACCGAGGTGGACACCGAGCGTCCGCAGCCGCTGCGGGATGGCGTTGACCGGGGTGGCGGTCACCACGAGCAGCCCGAAGACCGTCAGCAGCACCAGCAGGGGTACGGCGAGCACCTCGCTCATGGTGTACGTCAGCGGGGTGGCCGCCGCCCAGCCGATGAGACCGCCGGCGTCCCTTATGCCCTGCATGCCGGCGCTGCGCGCGGGCGAGCCGCAGGCGATGTGGACCTGGCCGAGCACACCGACGACGAGCGCGGACAGGCCGATCACGATCCGCCCGTTGGCCTCCGGCTTCTCCGGGTGCCGCACGAACCGTACGGCGATCACCGCGAGCAGTATCGGCACCAGCAGGTCGAGCCGGCCGAAGGCGCCGGTGACCAGGATCTCGACCAGGTCGCCGACGGGTCCGCGCAGGTCCGCCCAGGTGCCGGCGGCGACGACCAGCGCCATGCCGAACAGCAGCAGCGCGATGCCGTCCTTGCGATGGGCCGGGTCGAGGTTCTTCGCGCCCTGCCCTATGCCGCGGAAGACGGCGCCGACGGCGTGCGCGAGACCGAGCCAGAGGGCGCGCACCAGCCGGTACACGCCCCCGGTGGGGCTGGCCACCGGCTTCGCGGGCGCGGCCTTCCTCACCGCGGCCTTCTTGGCGGGCGCCTTCTTGGCCGGGACCTTCTTCGCGGCGGCCTTCCTCGCCGGAGCCTTCGCGGGAGCGGCCGCCTTCCTGGCGGGCTTCTTGGCTGCGGAGGGACGTGAGGCCATGGTGTGAGGTTACCGGGGGAGACGACGGCGGACACGTGTGCCCACAGCTTCACCCGTTCGTGTCGTGCTTGCCGGGGCGCGGAACTGACGCACGCTCATCCGCAACTGCGGCCGAGGCGTGGGTCAGTTCTGCGAGGGCACCGAGGCACCCGCGCCGCCCGCGCCCGGCTCCAGCGCGTCGAGGGCCCGGCGCAAACCGGTGAGCTTGCGCTCCAGATGGGCCGCCGTGGCCACCGCCGCCGCGTCCGCGGAGTCGTCGTCCAGCTGCTTGGACAGCGCCTCGGCCTGCTCCTCGACGGCCGCGAGCCGCGCGGACAGCTCGGCGAGCAGCCCGGCCGACTCCTTGCCGGCGACACCGCCCTTGCCGCCGCCCTCCAACTGCAGCCGCAGCAGCGCCGCCTGCTCACGGAGCTGGCAGTTCTTCATGTACAGCTCGACGAAGACCGAGACCTTCGCGCGCAGCACCCACGGGTCGAACGGCTTGGAGATGTAGTCCACCGCGCCCGCCGCGTAGCCCCGGAAGGTGTGGTGCGGGCCGTGGTTGATCGCCGTGAGGAAGATGATCGGGATGTCCCGGGTCCGCTCGCGCCGCTTGATGTGCGCGGCGGTCTCGAACCCGTCCATGCCCGGCATCTGGACATCCAGCAGAATGACCGCGAAATCGTCCGTGAGCAGTGCTTTGAGCGCTTCCTCCCCGCTCGATGCCCGCACCAGCGTCTGATCGAGCGCAGAGAGGATGGCCTCCAGCGCCAGCAGATTCTCCGGCCGGTCATCGACCAGGAGGATCTTGGCCTTCTGCACCATGGCCCGCCCTCCTCGCCCCGGCGGTACACCGGGCGCCGCCCCAGGGGACGACTCCCTTTCGCCGCCCGTCCTTGTGCCGGTCATCGTAGCCGCACCCCGCCTGTCGCCACACCCTGTCACCGCGATGTCACTGTGCACGTACCCGGAAACGCGGTCCGACCCCGGATAGTTCCCGGAATTCGGGATTCCGTGCGTTCCCGGCCTTCATCATGCAGCAACTCCCGGCACCCGCCGGAGGTTCCCCCGGCATGTGCCGCCCGCCCGGCCCCGCCGCCGGCCGCGCTCACTCCGCCCTCATCCACTGGCGCATCACCGACAGCAGGTGGTCGGGATCGACCGGCTTGGTGACGTAGTCGGAGGCCCCCGACTCGATCGCCTTCTCCCGGTCGCCCTTCATCGCCTTCGCCGTGAGCGCGATGATCGGCAGCCCCGCGAACTGCGGCATCCTGCGGATCGCGGTGGTCGTCGCGTACCCGTCCATCTCGGGCATCATGATGTCCATCAGGACGACCGCCACGTCGTCGTGCTGCTCCAGCACCTCGATGCCCTCGCGGCCGTTCTCCGCGTACAGCACCGACAGGCCGTGCTGCTCCAGGACGCTGGTCAGCGCGAACACGTTGCGGATGTCGTCGTCGACGATCAGCACCTTCTCGCCGCCGAACCGCACCGCGCCGCCCTGCTGCGGCGCACGCTCCTGCTCCGGTACGGCCGTCCACTGCTCGGACCGCTGCACCTCCTGCGGCAGGCTCCGGCGCCGGCGCCGGAAGAGCGCGGCGGGACCGTTCTGCGTCTCCCGGTACGACTTCACCTCGGCCGGCGTCTCGATCTCCGCCGCCGACAGCTCCGAGGACTGGCGCGCCTCGGAGGCCGCGACCAGGTCGCCCGCCTCCAGCGCGGGCACGGACTGCTGGTAGCCCTGCGGCGGCAGCTCGCTCGGGTGCAGCGGCAGGTACAGCGTGAACGTCGAGCCGCGGCCCGGTTCGCTCTGCGCGTGGATCTCGCCGCCGAGCAGCTGCGCGATCTCCCGCGAGATCGACAGGCCGAGACCGGTACCGCCGTACTTGCGGCTCGTGGTGCCGTCCGCCTGCTTGAACGCCTCGAAGATCACCCGCATCTTGCTGGCCGCGATGCCGATGCCGGTGTCCGTCACCGAGAACGCGATCAGCGGCCCGCCCGGCTCCGTCAGCGAACCGGCCTCCAGCAGCTGCTCGCGGATACCCGCCGGCACGTCCGCGCCGGCCGGCCGGATCACCAGCTCCACCGACCCGGAATCGGTGAACTTCACCGCGTTGGACAGCAGGTTGCGCAGCACCTGCAACAGCCGCTGCTCGTCGGTGTGCAGGGTGGCCGGCAGCTCCGGGGAGACCCGTACGGACAGGTCCAGGCCCTTCTCCGCGGTCAGCGGCCGGAAGGTGGCCTCGACGTAGTCCACGAGCTGGACGAGCGCGATACGCGTCGGCGAGACGTCCATCTTGCCCGCCTCGACCTTCGACAGGTCCAGGATGTCGTTGATCAGCTGGAGCAGGTCGGAACCGGCGCCGTGGATGGTCTCGGCGAACTCCACCTGCTTCGGCGAGAGGTTGCCCTCGGCGTTGTCCGCGAGCAGCTTCGCCAGGATGAGCAGCGAGTTGAGCGGGGTGCGCAGCTCGTGCGACATGTTGGCGAGGAACTCGCTCTTGTAGCGCATGGAGACCGCGAGCTGCTCGGCGCGCTCCTCCAGGACCTGCCGGGCCTCCTCGATCTCGGTGTTCTTCACCTCGATGTCCCGGTTCTGCCGGGCCAGCAGCTCCGCCTTCTCCTCCAGTTCCGCGTTGGAGGCCTGCAGCGCCTTCTGCCGGTTCTCCAGCTCGGCCGACCGCTCCCGGAGCTGCTCGGTCAGCTCCTGCGACTGCTTGAGCAGCTGTTCGGTCTTGGTGTTGACCGAGATGGTGTTGACGCTGGTCGCGATCATCTCGGCGATCTGGTTGAGGAAGTCCTTCTGGATATGCGTGAACGGCGTGAAGGACGCCAGCTCGATCACGCCGAGCACCTTGCCCTCGAACAGCACCGGCAGCACGATCACCTGCGCGGGCGGCGCCTCGCCGAGCCCGGAGGAGATCTTCAGGTAGCCGCTGGGCGCCCGGTCCACCAGGATCGTGCGCTTCTCCTGGGCGGCCGTGCCGATCAGTGCCTCCCCGGGCCGGAACGACGTCGGCATGGAGCCCATCGAGTAGCCGTACGAGCCCAGCATCCGCAGCTCGTAGTCGTCCTCGCCGTTGCCGACGCCCTTGCCCTCCATCAGCGGCATCGCCAGGAAGAACGCGCCGTGCTGCGCGGACACCACCGGCGTCAGCTCGCTCATGATCAGCGAGGCCACGTCCTCCAGGTCCCGGCGGCCCTGCATCAGGGCCGAGATCCGGGCCAGGTTGCCCTTCAGCCAGTCCTGCTCCTTGTTGGCGATCGTGGTGTCGCGCAGGTTGGCGATCATCTTGTTGATGTAGTCCTGCAGCTCCTGGATCTCGCCGGACGCGTCCACGTCGATCTTCAGGTTCAGGTCGCCGCGCGTCACCGCGGTCGCCACGCGCGCGATGGCCCGCACCTGCCGGGTCAGGTTCCCGGCCATCTCGTTCACCGACTCGGTCAGGTCGCGCCAGGTGCCGTCGACGTCCCGCACGCGTGCCTGACCGCCCAGCTGGCCTTCCGTACCCACCTCGCGGGCCACGCGCGTGACCTCTTCGGCGAAGCTCGACAGCTGATCGACCATCGTGTTGATCGTCGTCTTCAGCTCCAGGATCTCACCGCGGGCGTCAATGTCGATCTTCTTGGTCAGGTCACCCTTGGCGATGGCCGTGGTGACCATGGCGATGTTCCGCACCTGACCGGTCAGGTTGGACGCCATCTGGTTCACGGACTCGGTGAGGTCCTTCCAGGTGCCGGCCACACCGGGCACGTGCGCCTGGCCGCCCAGGATGCCGTCCGTGCCCACCTCGCGGGCCACCTTGGTCACCTGGTCGGCGAACGAACTGAGCGTCTTCACCATGATGTTGATGGTGTCGGCGAGCTGCGCGACCTCACCGCGCGCCTCGATCGTCACCTGACGCGTCAGGTCACCGTTGGCGACCGCCGAGGCCACCTGGGAGATGTTCCGCACCTGCATGGTCAGGTTGTTGGCCATCAGGTTGACGTTGTTGCTCAGGTCCTTCCAGATGCCGGTGACGCCCGACACGTGCGCCTGACCGCCCAGGATGCCCTCGGTACCCACCTCACGGGCCACCCGCAGCACCTGCTCGGCGAAGCTGGACAGCTGATCGACCATGGTGTTGACCGTCGTGACGAGCTCGAGGATCTCGCCCTTCGCGTCCACAGTGATCTTCTTCGACAGGTCGCCCTTGGCGACCGCCGTCGTCACCTCGGCGATGTTGCGCACCTGGATGGTCAGGTTGTTCGCCATGAAGTTCACGGACTGCGTGAGGTCCTTCCAGGTGCCGGAGACACCCTGCACCTCGGCCTGACCGCCGAGGATGCCCTCCGTGCCCACCTCACGGGCCACCCTCGTGACCTCCTGGGCGAACGACGACAGCTGGTCGACCATCGTGTTCAGGGTGTTCTTCAGCTCCAGGATCTCCCCGCGCGCGTCCACGGTGATCTTCTGGGAGAGGTCACCGCGCGCCACGGCCGTGGCGACCTGCGCGATGTTGCGCACCTGGGCCGTCAGGTTGCCGGCCATGCCGTTCACGGAGTCGGTCAGGTCCCGCCACACACCGGCGACCCCGGGCACCTGCGCCTGCCCGCCGAGCCGTCCCTCCGTACCCACGTCCCGCGCGACCCGCGTCACCTGGTCGGCGAAGGCGGACAGCTGGTCGACCATGGTGTTGATCGTGTTCTTCAGCTCGAGGATCTCGCCGCGCGCGTCGACGTCGATCTTCTGCGACAGGTCACCGCGCGCCACCGCCGTCGTCACCTGGGCGATCTGCCGCACCTGGGAGGTCAGGTTGCCGGCCATGAAGTTGACGGAGTCCGTCAACTCCTTCCACGTGCCGGAGACTCCGTCCACCCGGGCCTGACCGCCCAGCCGGCCCTCCGTACCCACGTCCCGGGCCATCCGCGTGACCTGGTCCGCGAAGCTCGACAGCTGGTCCACCATCGTGTTCACGGTGTTCTTCAGCTGGAGCATCTCACCGGACACGTCCACGGTGACCTTCTGCGACAGGTCACCGTTGGCCACCGCCGTGGTCACCTGGGCGATGTTGCGCACCTGCCCGGTCAGGTTGCGGAACGCGGTGTTGACGGAGTCCGTCAAGTCCTTCCAGGTACCGGCCGCCCCCGGCACCTGCGCCTGGCCGCCCAGCTCACCCTCGACACCGATCTCCCGCGCGACCCGCGTCACCTCGGCACCGAACGCCGACAGCTGGTCCACCATCCCGTTGACGGTGTTCTTCAGCTCCAGCATCTCGCCGGCCACGTCCACCGTGACCTTCTGCGACAGGTCACCGCTGGCCACCGCGGTCGTCACGGCCGCGATGTCCCGCACCTGCGTGGTCAGGTTCCGGAACACCGTGTTGACGGAGTCCGTCAGGTCCTTCCACGTACCCGCCGCGCCCGGCACGTTCGCCTGCCCGCCGAGCCTGCCCTCCGCGCCGACCTCGTTCGCCACCCGCGTGACCTCGTCCGCGAAGATCCGCAGCGTCTCGGTCATCTGGTTGATGGTCTCGGCGAGCTGCGCGACCTCCCCGCGCGCGGGGACGGTCACCTTCTGCGACAGATCACCGTTGGCGACCGCCGTAGTGACCTGCGAGATCCCGCGCACCTGCGCCGTCAGGTTGCCCGCCATCGTGTTGACGGAGTCGGTCAGCTCCTTCCACACGCCGGCCACCTCGGGCACCTGCGCCCGGCCGCCCAGGATGCCCTCGGTGCCCACCTCCCGGGCCACCCGCGTGACCTCGGAGGAGAAGGCCGACAGCTGGTCCACCATCGTGTTGACGGTGTTCTTCAGCTCCAGCATCTCGCCGGCGACGTGCACGGTCACCTTGCGGGACAGATCGCCCTTGGCGACCGCCGTCGTCACCAGCGCGATGTCCCGCACCTGGGCGGTCAACCGGTCCGCCATCGTGTTGACGGACTCGGTCAGGTCCTTCCACGAACCGGACATACCGCGCACCCGGGCCTGGCCGCCGAGCTTGCCCTCGGTGCCGACCTCGCTGGCCACGCGCGTGACCTCGTCCGTGAACGTCGACAACTGGTCGACCAGGTTGTTGACGGTACGGCCGACCTTCAGGAACTCACCCCGCAGCGGATGGCCCGTACCGTCGTCCGCCGCCTGCGTCCGCAGCTCCATCCGCGGCGACAGATCACCCTCGGCGACCGCCGTGAGCACCCGGCTGACCTCGGAGACCGGCCAGACCAGATCGTCCACCAGCGCGTTGGAGTGGTCGATGGCCGTCGCCCAGGAGCCCTCGCAGGCCCCCGTCTCCAGCCGTTCCGTGAGTTTTCCCTCACGCCCCACCATGCGCCGCACCCGCGCCAGCTCACCGGTCAGATGCAGGTTCCGGTCGGCCACCTCGTTGAAGACGGCCGCGATTTCCGACATCACACCGTCGCCGGACACCGTGAGCCGCTTGCGGAAGTTCCCGTCCCGCATCGACACGAGAGCCGCCAGCAGCCGGTTCAGGGCAGCCGTGTCCACGGCGGTGGTACCGCCGCTCCTGCCCAGGGACGGTCCGCCTTTCGCGCGCGTCTTCGTGCCCCGCGTCGCCGCGCCAGACTCCACTGTGTCCCTCCCGGAGGGGTAGACCGTTACTGCTGTGCTCGGCCGCTTCGGCCCCGGCGTGCCGGTCATCGGCATACCGGTTACTTCCGCGTACCGGTTACTCCTGCGTATATCTGCCAGACAAGATCCGGCCACACCAGAGGCTGCTGCCCGCCGTACACGGAACACACGCAGCCCGACCCGACCTTCATCAGAAGCTTGCCCAGTGTTTCACCCCGGCCGAACCAGGCCATAACAGTTCGGCAGCTTCGCACATCGTCCGCACACCCGGGGGGCGTAAACACCTGCGACCGGCATCCGCTCGGACGGCGAAGGTAAGTAACCTTGCATGCGGCTGTCCAGCCGCACCGGTCCGACCGGCCTGGGCGGTGGCACGAGTACGAGCGGGCAGCGGAGGGGCGGCCGGACACCATGACCACCGGACTGATCCCCGGGGGACAGCCCCCGGAGCCACAGCCGACGGGCGAGCTGATGCCGCAGCAGCGGCGCGAGCCGGCCGGCCCCGCAGCCCTGCATGTAGACGACCGGACGAGGAGTTCTGTGATCACCGCGCGCGCGGCTGCCAGTTTCGAGCCCGTCGGACGATCGGTCGCGACCGCCCGGTCCTTCGTCCGCGACACCCTCCAGGGCTGGGGCTTCGCCGACATCGTCGACGACGCGGTCGTCCTCACCAGCGAACTGGTGACCAACGCCGTCGTCCACGCGGGCACGCACGCGGAGGTGCTGTGCCTGCGCACCGAGGACGGCGTGCGCGTCGAGGTCTCCGACCGCTACCCGGAGCGCGAGGTACCGCTCCAGAGCTCCGTCGCGACCATGGGCAGCCCCGACCGCGAGGGCGGCCGCGGCCTGCAGCTCTGCGCGGCCCTGGCCACCCGCTGGGGCGTGGACTACACCCCCACCCACAAGAACGTCTGGTTCCAGCTCAACCTGCCCGAACGCCCGGTCGGCACCCGCGCCGCCGGCCCCGCGCTGCCCGCCGACCTCCTGCCGCTGGCCGACGGCCGGGTCCGCGTCGCCGTCCTCCAGGTCGACCGCAAGGGCAGCATCAGCGCCTGGAACGAGGACGCTGAGGAACTGTTCGGCTACCCCGCGGCCGACGTCATCGGCAAACCCCTCACCGAGCTGGCCGCCTGGCCGCACACCCCGGGCACCGGCACCGGCATCGCCGAGGCCTTCCAGCTCTCCCGCTGGGAGGGCACCTACGGCATCCGCGGCGCCGACGGCCGCGTGGCCCAGGTGTACGCCTCCCACCTCAGGGTCCGCGACACCGGCGGCGAGCCGTCCACCGTCTGCCTGCTGGTCCGCGACCACGAACGCGCCGTCCTGCAGTCCCCGCCCCGGGTCCCGGCCTCCGACCAGAACCAGTCCGCCGACGGGCAGAGCACCGACCCCTTCGAGGTGTTCATCGGCTCCCCCGCCCCGGACGACCTCGACGGCCTGCTCCAGCGCACGGTGGAACGCGCCCGCGACATGCTCGACGGCGACTCCGCGTTCCTGCTGCTCGCCACCGACGACGAGACGGAACTGGAGGTCCGCGCCTCCACCGGCCTGCCCTCCGCCCGCCAGCGCTTCGCGCGCGTGCCCGTCGAGGCCGGCCCCGGCCGCTACGGCTCCGCCCGCATGCCCGCCGTTCACGACGACCTCGCCGCCGTCCCCGGGGCGGTACCCCTGCTCGCCGGCACCGGCATGCGCTCGGTCGTCACCGTCCCGCTGAAGGTCGAGGGCCGCCTCACCGGTTCCCTCGGCGTCGCCGCCGAGGCGCCCGGCCGCTACACCAACGAGGAGGCGCTGCGGCTGCAGTTCGCCGCCGACCGCATCGCCCTGGCCGTCGAATCGGCCCGCCTCGGCGAACTGGAACGGCTGCGCCGCGGCTCCCTGAGCTTCCTGGTCGAGGCCTCCGACCTGCTGGCCGGCACCCTGGACCGGGACCAGACGCTGGCCCTGATGGCCCAGATGACGGTCCCCACGCTGGCCACCTGGTGCGCGGTGTACACCATCGCCGACCAGGCCTCCGAGCCGTACCTGTCGTACGTCCTGCACGAGGACGAGGAACTCATCGACGGCATCAAGTCGTTGCTGTCGAAGGTTCCCCCGCCGGACCCGGTACCGACGCCCGGCGCCCGCGTCTGGACCACCCCCGGCGAGGTCGCGCACCAGGCGGCCCTGCGCACCTCCATGCGCAGCCTGGGCCTGGCCGGCGGCCCCACGCACCGGGTCTCCTCCGGCATCGGCCCGACCCTCGCCACGGCCTCCGCGGTCGGCGGCGAGACCGTGGTCCTGCCGCTCGTCGCCCGCAACCGCGTCATCGGCATGCTGACCCTCGGCAAGCCCACCGACGAGCACTTCCGCCAGGAGATCCTGGAACTCGCCGAGGACCTGAGCCGCCGGGCCGCCCTCGCCCTGGACAACGCCCGGCTGTACTCGGAGCGCACGGCCATCAGCCAGTCCCTCCAGCGCAGTCTGCTCCCGCCGGGCCTGCCGCAGATCGACGGCGTCGAGGTCGAGGTCATCTACCGCGCGGCCGGCGAGGGCAACGAGGTCGGCGGCGACTTCTACGACCTCTTCCCCATCGGCAACGGCGCGTACGGCTTCGCCATCGGCGACGTCTGCGGTACGGGCCCCAACGCGGCGGCGGTCACCGGCCTGGCCCGGCACGCCTTGCGCCTACTGGCCCGCGAGGGCCTGTCCGGCCCGGCCGTGCTGGAGCGCCTGAACTCCGCGATCCTCGACGAGGGCGACCGCAGCCGCTTCCTGACCCTGCTCTACGGCGAGCTGCGCCCCCAGGAGGACGGCAGCGCCGAACTGAAATTCGTCTGCGCCGGCCATCCGCTCCCGCTGCGCCTGCGCCAGGACGGCACGGTGACGGCGGCCGCCGAACCGCAGCCGCTGCTGGGCGTCATCGAGGACCTGGAGCTGTACGAGGAGACGGTCACCCTCGACCCGGGTGACGTCCTGCTCTGCGTCACGGACGGCGTCACCGAACGCCGGGAGGGCACGCGCATGCTGGGCGACGACGGCCTCGCCGACGTCCTCACGACGTGCACGGGTCTGACGGCGGGCGCGGTCGCGGCACGCATCATGCGCGCGGTCGAGCGCTTCGCCTCGGACGCCCCCTCCGACGACATGGCGATTCTGGCGATGCGGGTCCCGGGAATCCACAAGGAGCCGTGAGGAAGCACGAAAAGGCCCCACCCGAAAGGGTGGGGCCTTTTTGTCGGAGCCCCCAAACGGAATCGAACCGTTGACCTTCTCCTTACCATGGAGACGCTCTGCCGACTGAGCTATAGGGGCCTGTCGTTTTCGAGGTTTCCCTCGCAGCGACGAAGAAACTGTACCCCGACCAGGCCCCAGTTCCCAAATTCGTTCGGTGCCCGGTCAGAAGGCGGGCTGGAGCAGGCCGCCCAGGGCGTTGCACGCGGACACGACGCGGTGCATCTCCCGCTTGGTGAGCGTGGCGTCGACGGGCAGCGCGAGCGTCTCGTCGGCGGCCGTCTCGGTCTCCGGCAACGACACGTACCGGCGGAACTCCGGCAGCCGGTGCACGGGCGTCTTCACCGGCACCCGGCACTCGACTCCCCTGGCCCGCAGGGCCCGCGCGAAGGCGTCGCGGTCCGGCCGGCCGTTCCCCGGCACCCGCACGACGTACTGCTGATAGGTGTGCCCGGCGCCGCCGTCCGGCGTCCGTACGCCCTTCAACTTGGCGTCGAGATAGGCGGCCCGCTGCCTGCGCTGCGCTGTCTCGTCGTACGGCGCCTCGGACTCGCCCTGTTCCAGCACCAGCATCCCGTGCCGCTGCCCGAGCGCGTGCAACCGCCCGATGTCGGCACGCCGTCCGAAGCGGTGTACGGCAACGACCGCAGCGGTACGGCCAGTTATCGCCGCTTCGACCGCGTCCGGGTCCAGGCAGTAGGTCACCGGGTCTATGTCGGCGAACACCGGGAGGGCACCGGCCAGGGTCACGGCCTCGGCGACCTCGACGTTCCCGAAGGCCGGTACCACGACCTCGTCACCGGCTCCGACGCCGGCGGCCCTGAGCATTGCTGCAGTTCCCATGTCTGGGATGCTGTGCTCGCAACGTGAACGACACGTTACGCACAACAGAAAAAGGCCGGACCCCGAACCGAAGTTCAGGATCCGACCTTTTCAAAATTTGTTCGGCGGCGTCCTACTCTCCCACAGGGTCCCCCCTGCAGTACCATCGGCGCTGTGAGGCTTAGCTTCCGGGTTCGGAATGTAACCGGGCGT
>NZ_JBEYXJ010000074.1:0-44440 GCF_040645015.1 Streptomyces sp. NPDC046881
TGCGCCGTCGACATCGACTGCGGCTGTCCCAGGGAAGGCAGCCGCAGACGAAGAACCGCGAGGACCCCCTCCCATGTGCCGTCTACGGCCCAACTGACCAGGCGCTTGTGCCCGATCTGATACGCGCCCACTGGGCATCGGTCAACGACACACCAGATCAACGATCCGATGATCCGAAAGAAACGGCCTAGTGCTTCGTTACGTTGGGTGATCTTGCCTGGTGGTGGGCAGCTTGATGGTATGAGGCTGGGGGAGGTGGAACGGCTCCGGGGTGAGTTATCGGAGTTCGTTGCCGATGTGTTCGCTTCGGTGCCGCGGCGGGATCAGCGGCGGTGGGGCGAGTGTTATCTGCGGGGTCTGATGCTGGATGGCCGGCGCAAGTCGATCCAGCCGATGGCCGAGCGGCTGCCGGATGGGAACATGCAGGCCCTGCAGCAGTTCGTGAATCAGTCGCCGTGGGATCCACTGCCGGTCAGGCGGCGGATCGCCGAGCGGTTGTGCGAAGCGATCAGCCCGCAGGTGTGGGTCGTCGACGATGTGTCGTTCCCCAAGTGCGGCACCGCCTCGGCAGGGGTGGCCCGCCAGTACTGCGGAGCGTTGGGCAAGCGGGCGAACTGCCAGGTCGCGGTCAGCGTGCACGCCGCCACCGACGCGGCATCATGCCCACTGGAGTGGGAGCTGTTCCTGCCGGAGGAATGGGTGCACGACGACCGGCGGCGGCAGCGGGCCGGAATACCCGACGAGGTCGGGCATGCGCCCAAGACGCGCCTGGCTCTGGGGCTGCTGGACCGGCTGGCCGGGCAGGGCCTGAAGGTGCCCTTGATCGTGGCCGATGCCGGCTATGGCCGCAGCGTCTCTTTCCGGCTCGCGCTGGAAGAGCACGGCTGGTCATATGTCGTGGCCGTCGATCCCAAAGAGATCGCGCGGCCCGCTGACGCCGAGCCGTATCAGCCGGCCTATGGCGGGCTGGGGCCACCGACCCTGCCCCGCTACCGCCAGGCGCCCCGCCCGCTGCCCGGCCTCATCGACGATGCCACCGTCTTTCAGCAGGTCACCTGGCGGCAGGGCAGCAAAGGCACGATGACCTCCCACTTCGCCGTGCTCCAAGTGCGGCCCTCGAGCAAGGAAGCCTCCCGCACCGCCCAGGAACAAGCCGGAGGACGCAGCCAGTGGGACGGTGTGCTGCCCTTGCGGACCCTGCTGGTCGAACAGCCAGCAGAAGCCGACGAGCCGACCGGCTACTGGATGACCAACCTGCCAGCCGCCACCCCGGTCGCCGACCTGGTGCGGTGGGCGAAGATGCGCTGGCGGATCGAGCACGACTACCGCGAGCTCAAGCACGGCCTGGGCCTGGACCACTTCGAAGGCCGCACCTGGCGCGGCTGGCACCACCACGTCACCCTCGTCACCGCCGCCCAGGCCTTCCTCACCCTCCGGCGCCTCGACCCAAAAGCCCAGATGCCGGCCTGACCCTCTACCAGGTCCTCGACGTCCTTCAGGACCTGCTGAGGTGCTGGACCGGCACCTGCACCACCTGCGGCCGACCCCTGCCGACCAGCAGACGAAGAACCTAACGAAGCACTACTAGCCCTGGGCCGGGAAGACGAAGAAGCCCTTCTCCGTGCTGATGTAGCCGTATCCCGACGGCTGCGAGAAGAGCGGGATGTTCTCCTCCGGCAAGCTCTTGGCGAGGACCTTCTTGGTACGGCCGTCGACTGCGAGGAACACGCTCGGGCTGAAGCCGTCCTCCTTCGTGGAGCCGTAGAGGATGCCGTTCGGGGAGAAGCGCAGCGGGTTCATCGCCTTCTCGCCGTCCTTCTGCGTCCAGACCTCCTTGCCGTCGGCGGGCCGCCAGACGGCGGTGCCCTGTTCCGTGTGCGCGGCGGCCAGGGTGTGGTCGGGTGTGAAAACGGAGGAGCCCTCGGTGTTGACGGTGTCGGTGGGGTTGTCCTCGTACGAGTACTTCGAGGAGCCGCCGACCTGTTTGCCGCTCGTGATGTCGTACGTCGCCGTCACCCAGGTGTCGGGAGAGAACGCGCCCGCGCCCCAGGCGGTGAGGACACGGCCGTCGCGCACGTCGAGGACCCGGAGGGCACCGCTGGTGCGCTTCCCGTCCTCGTCCAGCTCCACGCCCGCCGGCGGGGTGACGTCTGCGGTGCTCCAAGCCTTCTTGCCGGTGGCGAGGTCCGTCATGACGAGTTGTTCGGGCTCGTCCTCGTAGGTGGATGCGTTCTCCACGTGGAAGGCGTACTTGCCGGTGATCAAGGGGGCGTGGGCCTGGCCACCGTCGATCTCGTTGTTGCGCGGGTCGAAGGTGCACCTCGCCAGCTGTCCGGTGCAGGTGACCTTGCGGGCGGCGCCGCCGTCAACGGGCGTGAGCTCCAGGCTCTCGTCACCCTCCTGCTCGATGATGTACCCCTCGTGGAGGTCGAACTCGTCGCCCTCGATCGTGGCCTTCCCCAGTTGGGTGCCGTCACCGCCGTAGACGGTGACCTCGGTGGTGGTCTTCTCCTCGCTCAGACCGTCCGACTCCGTCGTGGCACCGGCGAACACTGCGACCGCCGGGACGCCGTCGTGCCAGGTCGTGGCGGCCACGCGATCGGTCTTCACCTTCAGGGTCTTGCGCACCTGTCCGGTCTTCACATCCCGGAACTCCAGGGTGGCCGGTTCCGGGTCGTCGGTGAAGTGGAGGGTTCCGACCGAGCCGTCGACCGGCTCCCACGTGTACCCGTGACCGCTGGCGTACGTGCCCTGGGCATCCTTGACGAACAGAAGGGTGCCACCGAGGTCGATGGCGTCAGCGGGCGGCAGACTCCACGCGGGGCGGGCGGCAAGTCCGGGTATCGCGGGTCCGCTGTAGGCGGGTCCCTCTGCCGTCGCACCGCCCTGGCCGGCCGAGCTGCCGCCCTTCCGACCGGAGGCGGAGCCGCTACCGTCACCGTCGCTGTCGGAGGAACCGCAGCCCGTGGCCAGCCCGAGGGTAAGGACGAGGCCGACGGCCGTCACTGTGTACTTGTTCATGTCCCCTTGAGTTTCGTGCAGATGATCTTGAGATGCTCGGTGCAGCATAGGCGCCCGATGGCTCGTCTGCCGCAGTGACGTCGTCCCGCACCCACAGAACACGGACCGGGTGACGGTACCGGCCGCGTCCACGACCGTGTCCCCGCTGAACTCCGTGACAGCTCGCAGCCTGCCCGACACGGGGCCGCAGCTCGGTGCTGAGCTCATCGCTGCCACCGGCGGTGACCTGACGCCTTTCGGTACCGCCGACCGGACACCCGCTCCACGCGACTCCGGCCGTGTCAGCGGCAACATGTGCCGCCCCAACCGCTTCCGCCGCAGGCTTCTACCGACACGGGCCGCAGTACGGCGAGAACGGTCATCGTGCTGTCCAACAGCCAGGTCCTTCCGGCGCGGTCGATCGCAAAGTTCGTAGCCGGAGACCGTGGGGCCGACGGGTTCGAGCGGCGCATCGTGGCACTGGGCGCATCACACCGGCCTGCGGCTGCCGACCGGCGTGCCTGGCTGAACTCCGCGCTGGAGCAGATCGGGGCCCGGCGCCAGCGGCACCGGCCGCTGGCCCCGCCTGAACACCGCGACAGCGCCGGGATTGCCTCCGTCGTACTTGCTGTTGCGGCTCTTCTCGCGACTGCGGTCCCCGCCCGGCCGGCGACTCCCTCACAAACCGCACGGCCACCGGCACCGCGGAGCCGGAAGACCAGAAGGCTGCCATCACCCGCCTCGGCGACGAACTGCGTGCCTTGGTGGACGCCACCGTCCGCACCGCCGCCTCCCCCACGGCCCTCCACCGAATGGCGGACGGCCTCCACACCCGCACCGGACAGCTCGCGGGGCGCCGACGCGCGAGGGGCAAGATCCCCCGAAGTCGACGAATCCCCCAGCGGCACGCGGATTTACAGCCCCCTCACCGGAGCCGGCAACCCGCTCGCCCCACCGATGCGGGTCGCGCCCGCCGACGGCGGCCTGATCGGCGAGTGCACCCTCGGCATTGCTCACGAAGGACGGCCCGGCTACGGCCACGGCGGCATGAGCGCGAGGTCATCCGGTGTCCCAGGCCCGTGCTTCATCGGGGCGGCCGAGGCGGTCGTATTCCGATCCGGCGGCCTCGAGCAGCCGGCGCCAGGAAGTGGACCAGAGGACACCGTCGCAGCAGGGCCCGCCGTTCGCGCTCAGTCATGCCGCCCCAGATCTCATGCTCGATCCGGTGATCGAGGGCGTGGGCCAGGCACTCCGTGCACACGGGGCAGCCGGTACAGATGGCCTTGGCGTTGTTCTGGGCCGCACCCTCGACGAACAGCTCATGCGGATCCCTGGTCCGGCAGGCCGCTCCAGGTATCCGGTTCGTCCCCGACCCCACCGATGCCGTCCCCTCCCCGGTCCGGTCCGCCCCTCCCCCGGGCAGACTCAGTGCGAGAACCGATCAGGACCGCGAGCAGAACGGCGCCGACGGCCTGCAGGTCGACCCGTCTTTTCGCTGTCACACAGTGCGGCGTGCCGACATGCCCGTGCCTCGCCGCTACTTGGCGCTACCGGATGACCACTGCGTGCTCCGAAGCCGTCGAACGGCCTGCCGTCGGCATCGCCGCCCAGGCTGGAGGAATCCGAGGCGGCGGCGGAGTCTGCTGGGGCACTCGCGGTGCCCGCGGCGGCCACCTTTCAGCATGTGGGACCAGTCGGCAAGCGCCCGCGACTTCTGGCGACGGCGCCGAGAGCGCTGACGGTGAAGGAAGTCGGTGGCGCGGACAGCGGAGGAGGCACACGGAAGCGTCCGGGGCAACCCCGCCGGGCTGGCCGACCTGCCCGCAGGGCCACCGCCGACCCCGCTGCGGCCACGCCCGGCCGGCCGGACCGGCTCGCCGGTGACGTCACTACCGTCGCTGTGCCTGGCCCTCTTCCCGCGCCTGCTGGAATGCCTCCGACATCGCCTCCGCGGCTCCGGAGAGGACACCCTTGGCCGCACCACGGGAGCTGGCCCCCTTCATCTTCTCCGGGAGCTCGGTGAGCCCGGCGGGCTTCCGGGGGCCCGATTCCAGGTCCAGACGGTTGCACGCCTCGGCGAACCGCAGGTACGTGTCGACGCTGGCGACCACGATACGAATGTCGATCTTGAGTATTTCGATGCCCACGAGGGACACCCGGATGAAGGCGTCGATCACCAGCCCCCGGTCGAGGATGAGTTCCAGGACGTCGTAGAGGCCACTGGAACCGCCACCGCCCTGCCGCGCCACGGTCATCACGACCACCCCTTGTCATCGATCGCGCACGATCCCGTCGACGTCGCACCGGCCGCGACGACGGCTGCCAGGTACGTCTGACCCCCTGCAGTGAGGCCAAACACTTGTGCGGTCGGCGCGTCGCCGAGGCGCCGGGGGAGTGAAATGCTCACCCGCAAGGCAATGCCGTTACGGGGCATCGCGTCACGAACCCACCGGTACACCCGGGCGTTCCCCGATCTCGATGACCGTGAGCGCCGTGAACTGCGGATGACTGCGCTACACGTCTGATTTCGCATCCGCTGCCCCGTGAGCCTGTACTCCTCACCAACTACCTGGCCACGGTGATCACGGCAGTCGCGATGGCAGCGGTCTCGGTCGCCGCCGGGACCGTGGCCGCGCTGTTTTCGACGCCCCCCGGGGGCCCGCCGGCGCTCCCTGGTAGCTCTTTCCCGCAGCGACCTGGGCCGCTGTCTGCCTCAGCACCCTCGGCATCACCCGGAACACCTTGCGCGCGGTCATCTCGCTCTTCCGCCGCCTCGGCCTCCGAGGCGTGCTGTGACGGGTCGGCGCATCCACAAGTCGCATGCTGGTTCGTACCGGGCATGGTGCTCGCCACCGTCACGGCCGGCGAGGCGGCTTCCTGGTCGGTGATCGCCGCCGTGCTGTCGCGTCCAGGAACCAGCGCGTGATCATCGCCGCGTCAGTGATTACCGGCGCGGTCCTGGGACTGCAGTCGGGCCGCTGGATCAACGCCTGACAGAGGTTCCTGCGCCGCTTGTTCCGGCAGCCCCGTCACCCCCCGGCCCCTTGACGCCGCGCTGGTCGAACTCATGGCGGCCACCTCGGCGTGCTTCGAGGGAAGGTCCCGGTGGTGGGAGCCGCGCAACCTCAAGAGGATCAGGGCTCGACTCGCCCGGGCGATGGAGGCCGCCGGCGACCAGGCGATCGTTCGGCACAGGACCGGCGTCACGGAGGCCGCGGTGAGACGTCAGGCGAGACAGCCCACGCACGGCTGGCAGAACTGATCCGACGCCACGACCGCGTGATCACCGGAAAGCGCGCCTACCCCAACGCCACCGGCGACGGATGCTGCACCAGCCAGGCCACCGAGGAGACCCCGGCAGCGGCCGGATGCGCCTGCGGCTAGGAATCCGAATGGCCTGGTCAGCCCGCGGTCGTCCGTCTCAGTTTCCGTCTCATTCAGCGACGGTCACCACCGTCCAGACGAGTCCTGCCGTTGACTTCCGCTGAACAGGCGGACGGGTATGAACCCAGGTGAACGTGCCGGGATGCCGGCTGCTGGACCACCAACAGACTTGGAAAGCTGCCGCGGCAGATGTAAGGCGGTCGGAGATCATCCCGACCACCAAGAGAACCCCTCTGATATCAGCTGCTGTCGTGGCACTCGTTTTCGGTGGGGGACTGGCAGGCCCGGCACAGTTCGTGCCGCCCATGGGAAGTGATCACGCTTCCCCAGCCGTTGCACACCTCACAGCCTGCAGCCAAAGCGGCGTTGGCGCGTGGGTTGGGTTCGGGGGCGGTCATCGTTCCGTAGGTCATTGATTCTCCTGACGCCGGGGTGATGCCCACTTTATTGCGCTTTATGTCTGATTGCGCCCGTTCATGCATATTTTGTGACTGCTTTACTGTTGCGGGCGGTAGCCGGACTCGCTTGTGACCGAGGAATCGGCCCCTGAAGGGGCGCCGTGGCGATGGGCCTTTCCTGGGCGTCCGACGCCGCTCAGCAGCGACCGATGACGCGTACTACTGACGTTGTTGCCGTGACGTCGTCACAGTGAGTCCGGTTTCGGCGAGGCATCCTCACCGCGATGACCGGTTATGACCGTGCCGCCGGCGACGCCGCCCGCCGCGCCCTGGCCGACGGCGACCGGCTGCCCAAGGTCGAGGCCTGGTTCCGTCGCACGGCCGGCGAGCGCGGCTACACCAAGGGCGTGATCGACGAGGTGCGGGAGACCGTCTCCTCCTTCGGCGCGTACGGCTTCTGCTGCGCCCACGCGGTGGCCTTCACCGTCCCCGCCCTGCAGTGTGGCCAGGGCTGTGCAGGGATCCGGTTCAGTCGGGCGATCCGTGGCAGCAGACAAGAGCGGCTCCGAGCGCGGAAAAGGCCAGGAAGTGGTCGGGCTTGCGCTCGTAGCGACGGCGCAGGCGCCGGCACCCGGTGAGCCAGACGAGGGCGCGTACCACGATCGACCGGTGCTCGGCCCAGGTGTGTGAAGTGGCGGCGGTGTCGGAGCACGGACTTGTCGACCGTGATATCAGGACAGGTCGGCGGCCTGCATGACCGCATGCCAGGGGGTGGCGTCGAAGATCAGCCGGATGGTGTCGATCCGGCCGTCGGTGAGGTGGAAGTGCTCGGCTGTGCGTTGAGTGCCGATGGCCGGGACCGAGGTGTGGACGTCGTAGATCAAGGTCGCTTCGCTCTCGCTGTACAGTTCGCTGACCAGATCGACGCCGGTCACGATTCCCAGGAACGCCTCCAGGCCCCCCAGGTGCTGGTGCGTGCTGTCTGAGGTCACCAGGGGGCTCTGGAAGTGGAAGGATTCGCCGAGGGTTCGGGCGGCGGCAGGGATGTCGCCCTGGAACCGGGCCCGGTGGTAGGCGCGGACGGTGGTGCGTGTCGTGGCCGTCGTCATGAGGGGTCGTACCCTTCGGTGGCAGCGAGGTGGGCGGCGATGCGCTGCTGGTTGTGAACAAGCCGTAGGCACAGGTGGCGGAGCTGGTGCAGTTCCGTGTCGGTGAATCCGTGGAACAATGCCGCCATCGCCCGCTGTGTCGGTGTCCGGAACTCCTCCAGCCATGCCAGGCCGGCCGGGGTGATCCGCACGAGGACGGACCGCCGATCACCGGGGTCGGGATCGCGCCGGACCAGCCCTTCGCGTTCGAGTGTGTCGACCAGACCGGTGGCATTGCGGGCAGTCATACCCGCGGAACGGGCGAGGTCGCCGAGATTCGCACCGGCTTCACCGAGTGTGCGCAGCCGGATCAGGGCATCGCTGGCTCCTGCGCTGAGACCACGGCCTTCCGATCCACGGGTGCGAAGCCGCTCGACGGACCTGTGCGCGGCGCGCGCCGCGGCTGCCGCCTCCAGACGCAGACTGTCGCCCCCGGCTGCGAACTCCACCATGGCGTTGCGTACTTGAGGGTCATAGAGCAACCCGCCCGGGTCATGGGCCAGCGATCCGGAATTACTTACGTCCTTCATAATGAAGTAGTACACGACTTGATCGAGCGCGGTCAAGGCACCCCAGGGACGCGCCCCCGCCGCGGCCCTTCGCAGGCAACAGCTGCACAGGGCGACACCGGGGCAAGGACCTGCGAAACGCGGAGGTCGAAGCCGGGCATGCGCTGGAGATCGTTGTGCTGTCCCCGCGTACCGGGCCCCGGGCCCACCGACAACATGGGAGCCGATGCACTGCAGGGCGGCCCCGCAGTGGAGGCCCGTTCGAAACCGCTCCCGCCGAATGCCGGCTGCCCGGCGGGTCCCTCAGCGAAGAGGCCGCGCGGCCGCAATGCGCCCCCGAGCGGCACACGCTCACCGAGCCGGAGCAGCCCAAGGCCCAGGAGCCAACCGCCCTGCGCTTCGGACCGGTGTCGCGCACCACGCATGCGCCTGGCCTACCGCAAACAGGGCCTGTGGGGTTACTCGACCACCGCACCATTCGTGCCCCCAGCCCTATCGGGCGGGCCGACGAGCGGGGCGTCACCTCCGTCCGCGAGGCGCTGCGCCGCCGCCACGGCCGCTCCCGCCTACACCTCATTGACGAACGGGAACCGGCCGCATCGACACCCGGCACGGCACTTTTCCGGTTTTCCTCCCCAGCGCGCGGCCGGGGCGCGGTTGGATGTCCTCATGACCTTCGCCGAGCACGCCCGGCTGATGCGCGCCAACCAGGCGAACTGGGACGCCCGCACTCCGGTCCACGTCACCAGCCGGTTCTACGGCCTGGACGAGGACCTGCATCCGGAGCGCTGGTTCGCCGCGTTCGAGTGGGAGGACCTCGGCGAGTTGTCCGGCCGGGATGTGCTGCACCTCCAGTGCCACCTCGGCACGGAGACACTCGCCCTCGCCCGGCGTGGAGCCCGGGCGGTCGGCCTGGACTTCTCGGCGGCGTCCGTGACAGCCGCGCGCGACCTCGCTGCGAAGTCGGGCCTCGACGTCACCTACGTCCAGGCCAACGTGTACGACGCCGTGGCGGCGCTCGAGGGCCGGCGGTTCGACGTCGTCTACACCGGCAAGGGCGCCCTGTGCTATCTGCCAGACCTCGATCGGTGGGCGGATGTCGTGGCCAGGCTTCTGCGACCGGGCGGGCGGTTGTACGTCGTGGAGTTCCACCCGCTGCTCAACGCGCTCGGCCCGAAACCCGGCCCGGGTGAGGGACCGGAGCTGCTGCTGCGCCACGACTACCTGGGGGGCTCCGGTCCGGTGCACCGGGATGCCACCTACACCTACACCGACGGCCCGGCCGTCGAGGGCGCCACGGACAGTTACGAGTGGATGCACGGAATAGGAGAGGTCGTGAACGCGTTGACGGATGCGGGAATGAGCATCCGGCGACTGCGGGAGAGCGACGAGCTTCCTTGGCCGCGCTGGCCGCGAATGGTCCGTACGGACTCTGGCTGGTGGCGGCTGCCCGAGCCGCGGATCCCCCTGTTGTACGGCCTGCTGGCCGTTCGTTGAGCCTCCTTCCGCCGGCAGCTATACAGTGCGAGCAGCACGCGTGCTTGCCCCCGTTCGGGGCGCCGGTGCCGGTTCCTTCTCCGTCGGCTGAACGGCCCGTCACTTTCCGACCCGCGCGTCAGCTCCCCCACACCACCTCGTGAGCAACGTTGCACCTGCTGTACCCGAGGTGCTGTTCCCGCCGCCCGGAGGCGCGCCCCAGCCCTTTCCGTGCGGCTTCTCTCTCGCTTCCCACCGCTTGTCTTCTCGCTGTCGTCCACGAAAGGGCAGTCCACCTGCACCCGCCTTCGAGACATGAGCTTCTTCGAGCCGGGCCCCGATCAGGTGACATCCGACAAGCGCAACGAGCGAGACCCCCGGACTCACTCAGCCAGCCGTCCAGTTCGCAGGACACGGCCGTGTTGAAACAGCCGTAGGGGAACGCGCTGCGGGCGAGCTAGCCGCACCAGGCGGCGATCACTTGCGCAAGCGCGGCAGGGGCTGGGCTCAGCAGCCGTGAGACGCGGCGTCACGCCGGCGTGGAAACGTCCGGGGCAGGAACTGGGCACGCAGGGCACGGCTCTTCTCGACACAGTAACCAGGGCGCCGCGTGTCGGATCGGCAGGACCGCGTACTCACTCAGCTCGCTCCAGGGCGCGCGGCCCCGGCCCTCCCAGTCCAAAAGCCGCAGGGGCGACGCGTTGAGGTTCGCCCAGTGCACGTCGGAGTGGGCGGTGTCCCTGCAGGGTGCCGGGATGCGCGACGCCGTTAGTGAGGTCTTTCAACGTTGCCGCTCCGGGGTGAGGACCGCTGCGGCGATTGACGTCATTCGATTCGGGCTGCACCGCGCTCTGCGGACAATGCGCCAGGACTTCAGGCGGGCGATTCCACCCTCGACCGGAGCCCGCGCCCTCGACAGGGCCAGGTTGATGGTCTGTTGAGTGAGTGACAGTTCGCCCCCGCGGACCGTCTGGCCGGTGTGGTCACCCATGCGCCGGCACGGATGTAAGCGCGGTCGGCCAGGATCGGCACCCCTTGGCGCTCGCAGACCCTGATGATCCGGTGGGCACGGACCGCGGTGAGGTCGTGGCAACGCCCCGGCAGGGCCGGGGTCAGCCATAGCACCTCGCCATGGGGATCGGTGACCACCGGGAGTTCTCGCTGCAGGGTGGAGTGGACCGGACGAGTACGAGCCTGTGGCCGATGTCGGTCGGAAGTCTCTTTCTGCTGGGGGCTGTAGGACTTGGCCAACGCGGGCCGGGAGAACATCCGGGAGACGTACGAGTCCCGCTTCAAGGCGTTCGCCAACTGGTGCGCGGCCCGAGGGCGCCGGCCGGGCCCGCGCACCACCGAGGTCGACCTCGTCCCCTATGTCTCCCGCCTTCGCCGCGAGGGTATCGGGCACGACACGATCCGGTTGTCGATCGCGACGATCGTCGACATGAACACCCGCCTGGTTTCCGCCACCCCGGAGCGCCTGTCGTTGCAGATCATGGCCGCGTTCTGCGACATCCTGTCCTGCACCCCCCGGCCGACGTGACCACCACCGCCGAGAACGCCGGAGTCCGCAAGACCGCCACCGACGACCTGCCCGCCCCGCCCGCGAGCGTCGCGAAACTGCGGCCCCGCGCCGTCCGCATCAAATTGGAAGCGCTCCTCCACCAGTACCTCACCTGGGACACTGCCCGGCGTGCCCAGATTGATGCGGAGGTCCAGTGCATTCAGGAAATCTGGCAGCGTGCGGTCAGCTCCGGGGCGGGCGCCGAACTGGTGGTCCCCGACGACAGTGGTGAATGGCCCTCACCTGACCGCCTGGCCTGGATGGTCAACGAGTCGGATGCGGCTGACCGCTCCGACGAAGCGGACGAACTGCTGCAGCGGGTTTCGGCGGGATCCCGGAGAGATGGCCCAGGTGCTCGCGGCCCTCTCGCCGACAGACCCCGAGTTGGTGACGCGTTCTCTCTACGAGATCGGCATGGATGGCGCCACAGAGCACGAACGGCTTGCCGACTTCCTTACGACGCTGCACCACGTGCCCTCCGAGGCCTGGCAGGGTGAGGATCCAATCATTCCGATCACGAAGGGCGTGATCATCCATGGACGCACGTTCGCGGACGTCGCGGGCTTGGTAAAGCTTCTGCGCGACCGCGGAAACCGAGCGGGGATACGCGGATTGATGCGGGCTGCGGCCATGAAGCTCGACCCCGTCAACATCGTTGACTTCATCACCGCGCTGAAGCGTTTGCGCCGCTCAGAACAGGTAGTCGACGAGTTCCTGGCGATTCTGGCGTTTGTGGGCCATCCAGGCCGAGTCGTCGGACGGCCGATCGACGTCCCATCAGACGAGGCCGGACTCCCAGTCGGACTCCCGGATCGGCAGGAAGTCGTCCACCTGCACCGACAGCGGGAGGCCCGAAGCCGCGCGCTTGCGTTTCGCCCGACGCACCAGCCGTTGACCGACACTTCCGACAAGGTGGACGGTCCTGGATGCCTCGGACGCCGACATTCCCTCCTCGACGAGGCGAAAGAGCGTGGCGATCGCCGTCCGCGGACAGTAGTGCCAGTCGGCGACACCCACCAGGAGATCGGCGGGGTCGGTCCACAGCCGCACGATGCCGCCCGACCGCTTGGCAGGCGGGGGAAAGATGTATCTCCACGGCCATTGGCGGAAGGTCTCGGAGAACTCCTGGCCCTTCTCCACCCACCGGCCGTCCGGCATGGCGATCTCCCAGCCGGTGACACCGCTCTTGTCGCGGCACCAGAGCAGGTAGCCGACAAAGTGGTTGTGATGATAAACGGGCCAGCTCTCCTCTCCGAGGAAGCGGCGGCCTTCCGGTAGGGACAGTCGCCAACCGGAGCGGTTCTCCTCTCTCGGAACCGCAGTCAGACCGGAGCCGGACATCTCGGAGACATCGATCGACTCGTCGATACCGACGGAAAGAAGCAGATCTCCCAAATCCTTGCGCCCCGAGAGCCTTGACGATGTCGGTGCTCGGCGCTCAGGTCTGCGAGTCGGTGGAGGAGCGGTCCGGTTCTTCTTCCTTTCCTCGGCCCGGAGAGCAAGATTCGCCTGGACATAATCCCGCACGGAGCCCGGCACCGGCTCTCCCGTGACCTCGTCCCACCATTCCTCGAGCATTTCCATCGGTGGGAAGGTCCAGCTGTCGACGAGCCGCACCAGGTGTTTGGGCGCGGGACCCGTCATGGGGTGCGGGAACTCGTCGAAGAGAGCCACGCACTTGATCATCCACGTGAGGGCTTCGAGGAGGTTGCCCTTCTTCTCGGCCAGGAGGCCGAGCTGGCCATAGGTGGGGGCGAGGTCGTTCGGGCTTGCGTCGTCGTGCTCCTTGACCGCCAGAGCCTTGTTGTACCAGTCCTCCGCTTCTTCCAGCTCGTTCCGGCTGTATGCGAGGGTGCCCAGCTGGTGGTAGCACGTGGCCATGCGCTCGTCGTCGCTGAAATCCTCATAAATCGCCAGGGCTCTGTGGTACCAACCCTCGGCTTCCGACAGGCGTCGACGCTGGTGAGCGATGATCCCCAGGTTGTGGTAGGCGTGGGCCATCCCCGGCCGATTGTCGAGCGCCTCCTGGATGACCAACGCCTCGCGATACCACCCTTCGGCCTGATCGAGGCGGGCACGGCGGATGGCGACATTGCCGAGTTGGGAGCGGATGTCACCCGCCATGCGCGTCGGATCGCCCAGGGACTCCAGGGCGTCCAGCGCCTGGAGGTACCAGTCCACAGCTGCCACCAGCTGATCCTTGTACTCCGCGATCATGCCGAGGCTGTGATAGCTCTCTGCGATCCGGGTCTTGTCGCCGGCCTCCAGCCGGATGGCGAGCGCTTTACGCTGCCATTCCTCCGCCTCGACGTGGTTACCGCGTTCGAGCGCAGTCAGGGCCAGCTGATGGTAGGTGTTGGCAGCGCTCGACGCGTTGTCGTCCTCGTCTTTGAGTGCCATCGCCTTGCGATACCGGTCCTCGGCCTCGGCGGTTCGACCGCGGGCCGCGGCGACCATGCCGAGCTGGTGGTAGCAGACGTCCAGCCCGTGCCGCCGCTCCGCATCGGCGCCGGTCAGCTCGATCGCCGCCACGGCCTTCAGGTAACCGCGTTCGGCCTCGTCGAGGCGGCGGAGGTCCAGGTCGCGACCGGCCCGGCCCTCTACCGTGTACAACCACAGGTCTCCGGCGGGAGTGTCGACTCGGGGAATCGTGCCGTCCGGTCCGCCGGTGGCGCGGATGATCCGTTCGCTCCAGGGGTCGAATTCCGCTTCGATGCCGACGAACCGCCAGAACTTCTTGAGTGCGCGCAGGATGAGTTGGGCATCGTCCCAGCGGGTGTGATCCAGCGCGTAGCCGAGGTAGTTGCCCAGGGTGTGGCGTACGAGGGCGATCATTCCGTACACCATTTGGTCGCCCGCATCGACCTGCTGAGTGAGCGCGATGCAGATGCCGGCATGCGCGTGCGTCAGGACACCAAGTGCTGCTTCGTGGTCGGCCTCGTAGGTGTCCGGATTCTCCGTACGCCAGGCGTTCCGCAAGAAGGCGGGCAGCGCCGGGTGCAGTTTGTAGAACGTTGTGCCGATGTAGGTCAGCAACCCCAGTGCGGTGGCATCGTCAAGGGCTGATTTCCAGTCGTCGAACGTCGCCCTCGCGAACCGCTGCGGAACCCCGGGGATCACTGTGAGGGCGCTGAGAACAGCCAGGTCGACAACGCCGTAGAACAACGAGACGACTGGCAGGAGGCGGCGGGTCGTCTCCGTGAGATGGGCGTAGGAGTAAGCAATGTCGGCCCACATGGCTGCGGCGTGTTCTTCGCCGCGGTTGCTCAGCGCCGTGTGCGATGTGCCGCCGCGCAGTTCGGCGAGCAGTTCTTCCGGGCTCGCCGTGTCGAGATGGGGCAGGACGAGCTCCATGCTCGCCGGATGGCCGTCCAGCCACTCCATCAGGTCCGCGTAAGATCTTTCGGCCCGACGTTCGAGGGCCATGGGGTGCCCGGCAAGCAACACGTCGGCGAACTCGGCCGCTTCGTGCCGGGCCAGACCGTCGACCCGAACGCGTCCGACCTGGCCCAGCCAGTCTTCCCGGCTCCGGCTGGTGATCAGCACACTGCTGGTCCCGTTCTCCGCCAGGTCGACAAGGAACTGTCGCAGTTCGACGCACTTCTCCTCGTCGAGGATCGGCGTGGTGTTCTCCGGGTCCGGCATGGTCCGTAGCGACTCGAAGCCGTCCCAGATCAACAGCATTCGGTGGTCGTGCAGCGCGTTCCGCACGACGGCCCGCCGCTGGTCCCGTGTCAGCCGGAGGAAGTCGGGACCACGGAGGCCGACGCCGATCGGGGCGATCACCGTGTCGAGGTCGACGGCCGGCACGCCGGGGTCGAACGAGTGCCAGAAGATCCATTCCGGTTTCTCGACGCCCGCGGTGTCACGCCACCACCGGCCGAACGCCTTCGCCAGTTCCGTCTTGCCGCTTCCGGCGATGCCGGTGACGACGACGACCTTGCGCAGCCGTGCGGCCGCCTCAAGATCGTAGATTCGGGCGTCGCGGCCGACGAAGACGCCGTTGGCGGCGTCGAGCACGCTTGCCTCCGGCTCGAACGGCGAGGCGGATCGCGGGTGCACCTGCGCCTTCCGGGCGTCTGCCCTCGAAGCCGGTCTCCCGCCGTGAGCCGCCGCCGTGTGCTGGAAGCTCACCGGACGGCCGAGGTAGTGGACTGCGACGAGCCAGTCCCGGAGCGGCATCTGCCCCTTGGGGCTCGGTCGGCCGGGGCTGCGGAACATCTGCCGGCGGCCGGCCGTCACCGCCGCCGACACCGAGCCGCCAGCGAAGATCTTCTCGTAGAACGCCGCCATGAACTCGGCCGCCGCGACAGCCTGCACGGTGTAGGCCATGGCGACGACCGACGCGGTGCCTTCGCTCAGCAGGCGTGTCGCAACCGCCGTCTCCAGGTTCTTGCCGATCGCGCCCGACTCGCATGCGTTCAGCACCACCACGGGGACGTGCGCGGCGTTCAGCACCCGCGCTATCTCCGCTGCGGGGACGAGGTGCGGACCGCCGTCGGGCCTTTCGAAGACCAGCGCGCCTTCCCCGCCCCCGAAGTCGCGTCCGCCGACGAACGTCCCGTGTCCGTCGAAGTGGACGACCTGATACGGCCGGCCCTCCCGGTCAGCCGCGTCCAACTCATCGCGGAGGGCGTGCAGCGTCGGGGGTCGCAGCACCGTCAGCTCCGCAGCCTCCTTCATCGCCTCCAGACGCTTCAACAGCGGGCGGGCGATCATCTGGTACCCGACGTCCTCGGCCCCGGAGGGGCGCGAGACCACCATCAGGATGCGCAGTCGGCCGCCGGGAACGGGAACCGCTTCGGCCGGAGCAGTGCAGGTCGACAGGGTCCGGCTCATGCCGGCCAGCTCGACGGCCAGCGGGGCCCCCTGACGCGGATCGGTCATCAGTTCCCACGGAAGCCCGAGCAGCGCCGGGGACGCCGACCGCAGGACAAGCTCCACGTCCCCGCGCCTCCGCAGGCGGACGTAGGCGTCACGCGCCGGACCTGAGCCGAAGACCGACGCGAACACCGAGGCTCCCCAGCCGGGGAGTTCTCCCTCGATCCGAGCGCCGCGGTCCTCGTAGACCCCGAACGGGGCGCGCAGGTAGTCCTCCAGATACCAGCGCAGGTCTTCCAGCGCGTCGGAGTCCAACGGCCACGCGAACGGAAGAGGAGCACCCGGCTCGAACGGCTCCCCAGGCGCCACCTCGCCGACCCGTACCGTCCCGTCCTCGCCGAGGTCGACGATCAACCGGCCGGTCATGAGGAATGTCTCTCGTCCGCCCCTGCACTATTCGTCATCGTCGGCGGCCGTGACGATCTCTTCGGCGACAATCTCGATGATCGTCTCTTCGACGGACATGAGCTCCCCGGCCGCCCGCCGCTCGACGCGGATGTATTCGACCAGCGTGCTTCGACTCGGACGCGTCCCATGCTGCTTCCGGTGGTCCTGGTAGACCTGGTAAGCCAGTGTCGCAATGGTCACGATAAGGCCGCCCACCGCGACGGGATCGGCGAACCGGTCCGACGTGGACGCCGCGCCGTTGCGGCGGAGCGCCGTCTCGACCTGTACCTCGAGAAGCTCGGGCTTCCCGAACTCTGCGCCCAGTTGACCCACCGTCGCCCGGGCGACGGTTGCAATGAGATCGTCCACTGATCATCCCCCGTATGCTCCGGATCGACGGCGGCGATGCGCCTGGTCCTGGTGCGACCATTCAACTACGAAAAGGGGCAGCAAGGTTCTGATTCCCTCGAAGACGAGGACCGCAGACCTGCGCAACTCTTGGTTCCGCGTGAGCCTCTGGTGACCGATCGGCAAGGAAGCGTTGACGGCTCACGGATGTCGGACAGCAACGGCATCGGCGTCCTCGGCGCCCCGCAGGACCTCGGGGGCAGCCGCCGCGTCGGGTAGAGGTAGCGGCTTGGTTGCCGTCCCCCTGCAGGCAGATGCCCTTCTTGCGCTGCAGGCGGAAGGCGAGGGAACCGGCCACCACACAGCGACCATTGGGTGAGGCGACGACGGGATGGTCGCGGGCCTTGGACGGGCCGCCCGGCAGGTCGGCTGCACACGTCACCTGTGCCTGCACCTTGCCCGTGGTCACGTCGTTCACCACCAGTTATCGAGCCGCTCGCTTCATTGGCCGAAAAGACCCAGCGGCAGGTGCGTCGTTGTTGTCGCCATGGCTGCGGCGAGGGGCGGGTTTCCGTTCTGCGGGGACCAGCGAACCCCGGTCCGTGGCCCTGCCAGGCCAGGGGCCGTCGGCGCCACCGATGACGAGCACGGGGCCTGTGCCCGGCTCTGGGCGCGTCCTAGCCTGACCAGCATGACGATCAACGACGTGTCCTTGGCGCACCACGACGGTGAAGAAGCCGCCGCCTTGCTGAAGGAGTTGTGTGACGCGTACGCGGATGCTTACGGGGTGGGGCCGGGTGAGGAGAAGACGGGTGCGTTTCGCCGCCGGGCGGAGAAGCAGTTCACGCGGCCCGGCTTCGCCCTGGTGACGGCGCGGGATGGGGGCCGACTGGTCGGGTTCGTTTTCGGGTACACGCTCCCGGCCGGGGATATGCACTGGTGGGGCGGGGTGCAGCCGGAGCCCACGGCGGAGTTCTTGGAGGAGACCGTGTCGCGGACGTGGGTGCTGTCGGAGATCGAGGTGCGGCTGGCCTGGCAGGCGAGGGGCGTGGGCCGGGCATTGCGCGCGTCGACCCGAGAACGTCGCTCGCCGTCGAGACGAGGCACCCTAGTCACACCGGGTAACCGCAGCGCGGGGCGGTCACGTCTCCCCCGAGCAGGCCTCAACTATCCGATGGACCGCGGTAGACACCACTCACTGTGTCAGCTGCGGGCCGAACACGCGCACCGCCGCCAGGGGTGGGTCCGCGCGCGCGACGGCGAATATCTGCCGCATTACGGGCAGCCCGTCGTCACCAAGGTCATCACCCGCGAGTTGCGCGATCCGGCTGCCGGGCAGATCGTGGAAGTGACCGTGGAGGATCGCACCGTGCCGGACTGGCGCGCGGAGGTGCGGTATCCGGAACGGCAGCACCGCGAACACCACCACAGGAGGCCACCAGCGTGAGCGGGGCCCGTGGGCCTGGTCCCGCTCATCGGGCGCTTGGAGCACAGCCCTGTTCGCGGTCGCGTATCCGCCGAGCTCGGAAACGGCGGTGTCGTCGATGCCGATGTCGTCGCCCCCCTCGGGCAAGGCGCGACGTCATCCGTACGCCCGCCCCATGGTGCTCCCTCCGGATCAACGCATCGGAGGACCACGTGATGATCAAGGGTTACGACGTATCCGCATTCCAGGACGCGGAGTTCCCCACCGCCGGCACGAGCTTCGCGTTCATCAAGGGCACGGAGGGCCGCTCCTACGTCAACCCCAAGCAGAAGGAACAGGCCGCGCACGCCCGTGCCGCGGACCTGGTCGTCGGCTTCTACCACTTCCTGCACCCGGGCCACATCAAGGAACAAGCGGCGCACTTCGTGGAGGATTCCGCGAGCATCGAGTACGACCTCCTGGTCGTCGACTGGGAATCCAACCCGAACGGCACCGCGGCGACCTGCGCGGAGAAAGATGCCTTCATCGCCGAGGTCAAGCGTCTGCGCGGCTCCAACCACAAGATCGGGTTGTACTGCAACCGGGACTTCTGGCGCCACCGGGACACCACCGGCAACGCCGGTGACTTCCTCTGGATCGCCGAGTACGGCGTGACCGCGGGCAAGCCCAACGTCCAGGACCGATGGATGTTCCACCAGTACACCGAGAAGCCTCTGGACACTAACGTAGGCAACTTCGCCTCCAAGGCCGAGCTGGTCGCGTTCGCGGGTGGCATCAACGGCAAACCAAAAAAGTAACCTTGGGTACGCTGGTGCGGTCAGCATGCGCGATCCGACCGAGATCACCGTCGACCGCACCCGCTCGGTCCGTCGACCGAACCGGCGGACGAGCCCGAGCACCCGCTCGGTGAAGGTCTTGCGTGGACAGTGACTTTCCGTGCCGGCGAATCGGCGTACCTGTAACGCCACCGCAACAGGGGGCGAGGCGGTCACGGGCAGGGGTGTCGCCCGCGGCCAGGACGAGGGACGACCACCGGACGGTGGGTACTGAGCGCCAAGCTACTGCCAGGATCAGTTCACCACTGCGTCCTTGTCCCAGATCAGGCTGGGATGTACAGGAACTCAGGCCCGTACGTCTGCCCGCTCCCGTCCGGCAACTCGTGCTGCATCAGCGCCAGCGCAGGGCGCTTCAGATCCCGCATCCGCTTTACGGCTTCGCCGAGAGCGTGGTTCGCTTGCGTTTGATCGTCCGTCTGCCATGTCTTCTCCAGCCCTCGCAGCACTTCGCTGTAGAGCTGGTTGAACCTTGTAAGGAGATCCTGCACCTCTGGGTCAGGGCGGTATGTCGGCTCCTGCGCCCAGCCTCCCCTGGGTACGGTCCCCATCCGGTAGGCCTCAGGCATCACGATGGTGTCGCCCTCGTAGGCCCACCCCTCTGGAGCCGTCGGCACCTCTACCAGCTTCTTGCCCTGCAGGATCTGGCGGAACTCGTAGTAGTGGGCGAGCTCGCCTTCCCTGCCGAAGTAGGGGTTCCTCGGAGAGCTGTGGCTTCCCTCCCCCTGCTCCATGATGACCTCAATGGCGTCGTCCACGGCCTTTGGTGTGGAGAGCGGAACGAGGCTGTTTCCCAGACCGTATTCGTCCTCCATGTCCTTCTCGACCTGGCGGTGGCCTTGGATCAGGTCGGCGTTCTGCTTGAACGCTTGCCGGATGGCGCTGTAGAAGGCGCCGATCGACTCGCCGGGTTCCTCGAATTCGGCGACGGGGTCCTCGGGCCGTTCGATCTGGCAGTACATGTGGAGGGCAGCGCGAGTCAGACCGCTGAGGGACACGCAGATCTGAGGTCGCACACCCCCGGGCAGGTGCCCCGGGTACTTCGGAACCAGGTCGGCGTGGTCGATGCGTGGGGATCCGCCGATGGTGGTGAGCATGTTGCACACGAGCCCCATGTGCGACATCTCGTCCATGATGATCGCCTTGATGGCGTCGTAGACAGCCTTGTCCCTCACCGGGTCCTTGATCGACCACAGACCGCACAGATACGGAGGGAGGGTCGCGAGCTCCAGCATGATCGCCTGCTGCAAGGCGTCCTGCAGCCACTTTCCGTCTCGCTGCGGCTCGGGCTGGCCCATCAAGGCGACGATCGCCTTGCTCTCATAGGCAAGGGCTTGAGTCAAGGGACACTCCTTCTCATCGCGGTCACATCACAGCGGATCGCCGCTTCAGTGCAGTTGCTGGACGCCCGTCGCGTCACGGACGAAGACAGAGCGTGTATCCGCGGATCGGTAGCGCTCCTTGAGAGTGAACGCAGCCGGCGTACCCGACACCGGGGCGTCCGGCTGTTCCACGTACAGGACATAGGTCTTCGCCATGTCCGTCTCGCTGTCGAGCTGCAGCCAGCCTCCGCAGCCCGCAGAAGGAAAGGTGCCGGTTGCTGTGATGGTCACTGTGGTGGCCGTCTGGTTGAACGTATACGTCCCCGTGCCGAGTTCGAGCCGCTTGCGGGCACCGTCCTTCCAGCGTCTGAAGAGCTCGATCCATTCCTCTGGCCACGGTCCGCCGTGGGTGACCGGTGGCATGGTGCTCTTCACGCTCGTCAGGCGGTCGAGGATGTCATCGGCCTGGGCGACGACGGTCTCGTAGTCCCAGAGGTCAAGATCGGAAATCATGTGGGCGCGGTCGGTAGCGCGGAACATAGGCCGGATGTGGAGCTCGAAGACGGGTGTGCGCACGCTAGCCGTACCTCCATCAGGATTCCTTCACCGCTTCCTCCGTTTCTCGGCCGACGGTAGAGGAGGCGGTTGGCGTATACGAGCCATCGGCCCGAACGTGGGCGCGCCGCCAGTCCGCGCACGATGGGGCCGCCGAGCTGCTGGTGTGCCGCGACGAGCAGGTCGCGGTAGTCGCGCCAGGAGAAGCTCTTACGTCCGTCGCGGTTGCCGTCGTCGCGGCGGGGCCGATAGATCAGCCTCGAGCGGTGGCCGGGTCTGTAGCAGGTCAACGCTGCGATGGAGATGCGTCTGCGGGAACGGCCGCGGACCCGCGCCACCGGGGTGCGGCCACGGAGCGACCAGGCCCTCGCCTGCGGCGGCGTCATGGAGAAGCCGGCTTCGTCCTCGAAGACGAGCCAGGCTCCACGGGCCGCCGCGAGTCTTCCGCGCAGGGCCAGGTCTCCTTCACCCAGCCGGCCACGGCCTCGTCGTCGCGTTCCAGGGCCCGGCGGGCGGGGACCTGGCAGGACCAGACGCCTCGGAGATCCCGGCGGCCGCGGTCGCACACGTGGCTCAGCAGGTGAAGGTGCCAGCTGAGGAGTGGGCGGCGTACGACTGGGCAGACCGGGCGATCAGCCGTCACCGGATGGAGATCCGGCACGCGTTCGCGTTCCGCGAGCGCACGGTGGAGGACCAAGCCCAGCTGGCGGAGTGGCTGGCCGGCGAGCTGTGCGGTGTGGAGCTGTCCCGGGACCGGCTGGCGGAGGCGGTGGTTGCCCGGTGCCGCAAGGACCGGCTGGAGCCGCCCGCGCCGGCGAAGGTGACCCGGCTGGTGGCGTCGGCGGTGAACACCTTCGAGGAGCGGTTCTGCCGGACGCCGACGGACCGGCTGTCGGCGGTGACGCGCTCGCGGCTGGACGACCTGGTGGCCGAGGACGACGGCGAGGCCAGCGTGGGCGGCGGCCGGACGTTCTTCACCGAGCTGAAGGCGGACCCGGGCGCGCTCTTGCCGTCGCCGACGCCAAGGAGGAAAGCCAGGATGAGGACGGTAGCCAACGCTGCCGCGATTCCATCGGTCAGGTCACCGCCGGACGGCTGACGATCGACGCCGGTGCTGCTGAGCGGCTTGCGGTACACGAGGTAGCCGATTGCCACGACGAAGCTGTTCACGGGGTCGATGTGCAGATTCACTGAGGCCCTTTGCGATCCAGGGGGCCAATTTCGAAGGCCCCTGCCCTTGAGGCCCTTCGAATGTGCGGCCGTCACCAGGCCGTTATCTAAAGGTCACATCGTCACATCCGGAGGGCCTTTCTTTGAGCCCTCGGTCCGGAGCAGACCGCTCTGGAACGGTGGGCTTGGGCGGGTGGCTGCCGGGTGCCTTCGTCGGCCAATGCAGTTGCTTTAGCGCGTTCGTCAGCTGCTACGGCCCGTTCTCTATACCGGCACCACCGAACGTCAGCCACGGCGATGCCCTTGCCCGAACGAGCAGGCGCGCGTGTGTCACCGCAACCCGTTCCCGGTCTCAGCCACGCTTCGGCATTGAAGGCCCCGACGCACCCCGCTGGCCGCCCATGGCGACTGGCCACCGCGTCGGGGGACCGCAAGCCCGCCACGGCTGAGGAGCTGCCGACCCTCGGCGCCAGTGCCCGAGAGCGCCGCCTCGCGTTGATCTCTGAGACCGCGTTTGAGATCTACTGGGATGCCAGCCATGCGGTGTACCAAGTGCCGAAGTCTGGTCCCGGGGTCAAACCACCCCAGGAACGGTCGTCGAGCCACACTTGTCCGGCATTGCTTCCTGTGACGACCAGGCGGGAGAATGTACCGCAGCCCCTCTCCCCGAGTACCAGGGTCCCCGTGACCGAGTAGTCAGCGTCGCCTCCCCTGCCCGGCCCCGGCCAGTCCGTGGCGTGCGGGAACGGGGTGGCCAGGAAGCCCACGTGCACACACTCGGCCCGAAGGTCGTGCAGGGCCTCTTCATCGTCTACTTCCTCTGTCAGGCCCAGGAGTCCGTAGTCCGGTCCCGCTCCGCCGCCGGCGACCGAGCTCAGGAAGCCTCGGTAGGAGGCGGGAAGGGTGACGCGGTGCAGCTGCTCGAACGAGCGGATCGCCTCCTCCGCCAGAGGCGGGTGAAGCCGGTACCGGTGGTGAGAGGCGCCGAACCGGCGATGCCCGGGATCTTCCCGAGCCATCGCAGCAACACGAGAGCGCACCGAGGCGCCGTTCCAAGTCCCGCTCGGGGTGGCAGCGTCACTGGTCACGCCCGAACCGTACCCTCGTCCGGCCTCAACCGGACCAATGGCTTGGGGCCCGGCCGCGTGGAGGGACGGCCGCGGGTGAGTCGGCGGACCGTGATGCCGATCATTGCCCATCGGTTCATGGTCTGCGATCGGGCGGGACTGGCCTCGTAATCCCGGGCCAGACGTCGGTGGGCGGTGAGCCATGAGAAGGTGCGTTCCACCGCCCACCGCTTCGACTGAACCCCGGGACAGGTCGACGTGGGAGAGGTCGACCAGCCAGGAGCCGGGCAGCTTCGGGTCGAACACCGGGTTCTTGACGCGTGTCGGGGTGCCGAGGCCGACGACCAGGCCGTTGCCCGGTGGAGGTAGCTGGTTCTTACCGTCGCCGATTCCTTGAGCGTCTCTCGTGGCGTGATCGCTCACTGACCGCGGAGCACACGGCAGCAGGGGTCCCGGTCGATCGCCGACGCGGGCACAGACGGATGGCGGGTCGTTGGTCAGTTCGGTGCGATGGGGCCGCGGTAAGAGAGGGTCTGGCTGTAGACGACGCTCGTGGTGGTGCTGCCGAAGCCCGCGAGTTCGTCCATGAGGGTCTCCAGGTGCTCCATGGAGGTCGCGGCCACCTTCAGGGTGTAGCAGTCGTTGCCGGTGGTGCGCAGGCACTCCAGGATCTCGCGGCGTTCAGCGACGAGGCGGCGCAGCGGTTCGTGGCGGTTGCCCGGGTACTTGAGGCGGACGACGGCGAGGACGGGGTAGCCGACCTTGGCCAGGTCGATCTCGGCACGGTAGCCCGTGATGACGCCCGAAGCCTCCAGATTGCGGACGCGTTCGGTGGTGGCCGATGGGCTGAGGTTCACGCGGCGGCCCAGTTCGCTGAGCGAGATGCGCGCTTCCCGCTGAAGCTGTTCGATGATCGCCCAGTCGACGTGGTCAAGATTCCCGGCCATGCGGCGAAAGTACCAACAAAATCACGGAGAAGCAGCAGCTACGCAGGGAGGTTACGGTTCCCTACGCCATGATCGCCGGAATAGCCTCGGACCATGCAACTCGGCGTCACTGTAACCAATTTCGGCCCGGGGACCGATCCCGGCATCCTGCGTGAATGGGCGCGGCTCGCGGAGGGCCTCGGGTTCGGCGTCCTCATGGTGTCGGACCATGTGGCGGTCACCCCGGATGTGGCCGAACGGTACCCGGAGCCGTTCCACGAGCCGTTCACCACCCTGTCGTGGCTGGCCGGTCTCACCACCACGGTGCGGCTGGGCACGACCGTGCTCGTCCTGCCGTACCGGCACCCCCTGTTGGTGGCCCGCATGGCTGCCGGCCTCCACCGGCTGAGTGGCGGTCGCTTCGTCCTCGGGGTGGGCGTCGGCTGGGCCCGTCAGGAATTCGAGGCGCTGGGGGTGCCGTTCACCGCGCGCGGCCGACTGACGGACGAATGTCTTGGCGTCCTGCGGGAAGCCAGGCACGTGGGGCGTCAGGAGGGCGACGTTCCCGTCTGGGTCGGTGGCGACAGCGAGGCGGCCCTGCGGCGCGCCGTGAGGTTCGGTGACGCCTGGCACCCGCTGCGGCTCCCTCTCCCCCGCATGCGTGCGGTGGTGCGACGGCACGCGCTGCCGGGGTTCGCGCCCCGCATCGCCCTGCGCGTGACCAGCGCACCGGTCGACGCCTCCGAACGGCCTGCCGGCGTCGGCACGGTCGAACAGATCCTCGACGATCTCGAGCAGTTGCGCCTGCTGGGCGCGGACACCGTCGTACTCGACCCCTACCACGGAGACCCGGAAGAGACGCGCCGGCCCGAGGCGGCATGGCGGGCACTCACCATCGTGGCCACCCACTGGAGCACTCGATCATGATCACCTCGGCCGACGAGGCCCTTCTGCGGCGTGCCATAGGTATCGCCGCCCGCGCGGTCACCCTGGGCGACGCGCCGTACGGTTCCCTTCTTGCCGGACCGGACGGCACCGTGCTCGCGGAAGCCCACAACACGGTCCGGCGGGACCACGACATCACCGCCCACCCGGAACTGAAGCTCGCACGCTGGGCGGCCCGCGAACTCGACCCGGACACGGCTGCCCGTACCACCCTGTACACGAGCTGCCAGCCGTGCGGCATGTGCGAGGGCGGCATCGTCCGTTCCGGCATCGGCCGGGTCGTCTACGCGCTGTCGACCGAGCAACTCGTCGAGCTCAACCCGCCGTCGGGCGCCTGGCCGACGGTGCCGCACGACGGTCCGGCCCTTCACGACGAGGCGCGCGACCCTGTGGCGGCCTATTACCGGCCCGCCCGATGACCGCATCCGGCAGTCCGTCCGGCACCGAAGGCCGGAAAGGAGTTCGGGCAGATCGGTGAGCGCGAGCGGGACCTGCTCGCCGAGCACACTTCCGTCCCCGGCAGCGGCAGCCGGGCCCTGCACGACTCGACCCCGGCCTGAGCAGGTTCGACCGCCTGATCCGCGGGTCGACCGCACAGCCCCGGCACTGGAATCTTCCTCAGGGCTGACCCCTTAATCGACCCGACGGGCACCATGGCCTTCATCCCGGCGGTACGAGGCAGCGGCGGTCGGATCCGCTGGACTCATCACGTGCGGCAACGGACTGCGGATCAGCCTCGGCATGGTGCTTTTGACGCAGTGTCGCAAGGCTTCGGGATGAATGCCGAGCAGATCGCCGACCTCGCGGATGATCCCGGGCTTCCCCCGGGGTCTGGCGTTGCTTCTCTGCGACCATCCGCACCGCTCGCTCGATCAGCTCCGGTGGGTACTTCCGCTGGGCAGGCATGGACGCATCCTTCCAAGGATCAGCGCCCTCCATCAGACCCGGAGCGGTTCACACGAACCCGCCCCGTATTGGCGTGAGTTCAAGCCACGCGTAACATGTTCACATCAGTTCGGATGCGGCGGGCGGAGCGGGCCTGACCGGTCGATCAGCGCAGTACGGCTGCCACCAGGTCGGCGCCCAGCGTCGCCAGATCGGGCAGGCTGAGGGTGTACCGGACGTAACGGCCGTGCCGCCGAGTCGTGAGCAACCCCGCGCGGCGCAGCACGGCGAGGTGACGTGACACCTCCGGCCGTGAGAGTTCCCAGAAGTGGGCCAGCTCGGCGGTGGTGTGCGGGCCGCGGGCCAGAGTGCGCAGCAGCCGCAGCCGTACCGGATGCGCCAGCGCCTCCAGCCGGAGGGTGACCGTCTCCAGAGAGACGGGCTCGGTCGGACTCGGCTCGGCGACGGGGTACTGCACCACCGGATGCCACCCGGGGGCGTGCACCGCCACCAGGTGCGGGCGGCCGAAGACGCTCGGGATGAAGGTGACCCCGGCGCCCCGGGCGGCGGTCGCCTTGTCCTGCACCTTGTCCACGATGATGCAGTCGCCGTCCGGTGCCAGAGTGACTGCGCCGGAGACCGAGGCGAGGGCCGCCCCGACACCGTGGCGGCGGAGCAGTTCGTTCTTCAGTCGCAGATCGGTTGCGAGCTGTACCGCGACGCTCGCCCAGGCGTCGTCGAAGAAGGCCTCGGAGCACTCTTCGAGGGTGTGGCGCACCCGCGCCCGGACCGTGGCCGGGTCCGCGAGCAGCCGTTCCGCGAAGGCCTCCTGCAATGCGCCGCGGGCCTGGGCCACGTCCAGGGCCCGCTCGCGCGCTGTCACGTCGGTGAGCGGCGACGCCCCCGGGAAATGGACCCGGTTGCTGCCGCACGTGGTGACGAGTGCGGCGGTCACATACGTCTCATCATCGATCCGGTCCACGTCGTCCAGCTCCTCGGCCAGGGTCTGCCGGGGGCGGGCGGGGATCAGGAAGTCGGCCTGTGAGGAACGCCAGAGGAACTCCGCTTCCCTGAGCCGCTCGGCCAGCTCCGGCCGCAGCCCGGCCCAGACGCCCGCGGCCCAGCCGGCGAACTGCGGATGGTGACCCGGTTCGGCCAGCACGTGCAGCACCGCGGTCAGCTCGGCCAGCGGGGAGGCGGCGAACCGCACTCGTTCGGACGGCAGACCGCTGATGTCGATCCTCAACGTCATCCCCCCATCATCACTGCCCGGACAGCCGGGCGACGGCGTCGATTGACGATGTGCGTCAACCGACGTGCCCTGTCCCAGCGGCCGAACCACCGTCTGACGCCATGGCAACCATCGCGAGAATCCAGCCCCGCGCCCTCGTCCGCGCATCCGGAGGCCCCCGCTATGCCGTCGCCCTGGCCGTGGACGCGCTGGGCACCGGCCTGCTGCGGCCTTTTCTGCTGCTCTACGGCGTGACGGTACTGAGGCTGTCCGGACCGGTGACCGGTACCGCCATGACGGCCGGGATCGTCGCGGGTCTGGTGTGCATGCCCGCGGTGGGCCGCTGGCTGGACCGCGGTGCACGCAGCACGGTCGTGGCGGCGTCGATGCTGGTGCGGGTGCTGGGCGTGGCACTGCTGCTGGCCGCTCCGGCAGGACACGTCTGGCTTTTCGCGACGGCGGCACTCTTCCTCGGCATCGGCAACCAGGCGTGGCCTGCCGCCCACGCCGCGCTCGTGGCCACGGTCGCCCACGGCCGGGAACGTGACACCGCCCTCGCAGGGGCCCGCGCCCTGCGCAACGCCGCCCTGGGCGTCGGAGCACTCCTCGCCAGCGTGTGCCTGGCAGGCGGCACCACTGCACTGCGGGCGCTGGCAGCTGTCACAGCGCTCGCCTACCTTGCCGCGGCCGCCTTGGCGTGGTCGGTCCATGTGCACGCAGAGCCGGCGGAGACTGCCCCGGCCGAGGACCGGGACGACGAGCCCGCACCCCGGATGCTCGCGCTGCTTTGCGCCAACGTGATCTACGTCTTCTGCCTCAACGTCCCCGAGATCGCGCTCCCTCTGGTCCTGGTGACGCAGTTGCACGCGTCCCCGGTGTGGTCGGCAGTCGTCTTCGTGGCCAACACGGCACTGGTCGTCACCTTGCAGGTGCCGGTGACCGTCTTCATGTCCCGCTTCCCCCGAAGGACCGTGGTGGTCCTCTCCGGCGTGGTGCTGGCCGCGTCCTACCTCGGCTTCCTCGTGGCCACCTCACTGGGACACGACTGGGGTACCCCGGCAATGGCCACGGTGTCCGTGGTCTGCACGATCGGCGAGATCATCTACGCCGGCAGCGCCACCGCGCTCGTCACCGCACTCGCCCCGGCCCATGTCCTGGGACGCGCCCTCGCTCGCTTCCAGCTCTCCACGGGCTTCGGCCTCGCCGTCTCCCCGGCGGTCATGACCGCTCTCGCACCGCTCGGCCCGGCCGCGCTCTGGGGCAGCCTCGCGGCTGCGACGCTCCTGTCCGCGTCCGCCGTCGCCACCGAGAAGGACCAAGGAACGCGGCCGGGTGTCGGGGCGTGTCGCGCGGGCTGACGATCACGTGCTGTGCGGTCCTGTTGCGGCGTCGGCAACGAACCGTCGGCCTCGTGGACCACGACACATCCCGGGCGCTGTCGCGGCATTGCCGACCCGGGCAGCCGACCCGTAGCTTCGCCCGGAGGGAACACGGGCGTACCAGGTGTTCCGATGACGCGTTCCGACCGAGGAGGGTGTGCCCGTGATGTCCGACAGCGGAGCCGGGGTGCTGGACCTGCGATTCGAGTCGGAGCAGCCGGTTGGTGTCCTCGCAGGGCACGCCGTGATTGTCGTGCGGCCCCCGGCCGACCTCGCCCCCGCGTCCGAGACCGCTCTACGGCTGCGGCTTCGGCTGTTCCGCGCTCGCATTACCTCACTGCGCCGCCGGTTGCCACCTTCGTCGGCTCTGCCGCCCGGTGACCGGTGGGAGGACATGATCCCACGCGTGCATGCCGAGTCGTCACACGTCCTCCATCTGCCGCTCGAAGCCGGGTCACCTGCCGACGGTGCGTTGGAGTACCACCTCAGGTGGGACATGGATCCGTCGGAACGGGATGCCGGGGCCGCGGGGGAGGAGCGGGCTCTGTTCGACGTTCGCCTCCTGGCCCGCCGCCGCGACGCCGACGACACAGTCCTGGCTGCCGGACACATCACAGCCGCCTGGGAGGCACCCCATCCCGTCAGGGACCTCCTGCAACTGGCCCACCTCGCTGCGCACGGTTATCTGCCCCGGCCGCTGGCCGACGCCATCGCGGACCTGGTCCGCGCCAACGGGGAAACGGTGCCCTGGTGCCGGTACTGCGCGCTGTGCTGGGAGTTGGAGGTGCTGACGTACGCCGATCGCGTGCGAGGTCTGGCCGAGCACCACGACGCAACGGACGTCGCCCTCCTCCTGGCCCGATGGGATCCGGGCACGGAACATCCCGACCGCTTGCGCTACCGCCCTTGCCGCTGCCAACTTCTTCGTCTGGGGGCGCAGCCGGACGCAGCGGAGGAGTGGCGGGCCGAGACAGGCGAGGCGTGGTGGGAGGAGAGTCAGGACCCGACCGCCCGAGAACGTGTCGAGGCCCGATTGCGGGAGCAGGTCGACGCCGCCCGGCTCCGGCACCTCGCGCACCGGCACCGGACCCTCGGCGGCAGCTGACACGGGCGCCCGGAAACCGGCCGCCGCGGCGCTGCGCGGCTCATAGGGCGTGAACGGAACAGTCGCCGGCCGGCAGGGCCACCATACGGCTGGTCTGAGCGACGTCGATGCGTACGCCTGCCGTGGGCCTGTCGAAGTAGACGTACGCGGCGTATCCCTCTCCCTGAGAAGTTCCGGTGCGGTAGAACTCGATGTGCTCGACCGGCTCGACGGCGACGAATGACGCGAGAAGCCCTTCCAGGAGGCAATGGGGGCACTCTTCCGCCACACGGAACCGGCGCCGCGACGACCGGCCGTTCAGGTTCGTGGTGACCAACAGGTCGCCACCGGTGTCGAGTTCCAGGCACATCCAGCGCAGCCGAGGTTCGTCGGACAGGCGGTGCAGCTCCTGCTCCACGCCGGTTCTGTCGGACTCCACGGGCGGTGTCAGCGCCCAGATTCGCTCGACCAGCCGGTCCACCCGCTCGGGGCTGTTCAGGAAGCGCAGTATCAGCAGCATCGCGACCAGGTCGGCGAGATACCACGCCATGCGCCAGCCGTGCATGTCGTCGTTGGCGTAAAGCAGCACGCCGACCAGGGCATACAACCCCGGCAACAGGGTGCGCCAGCGGCGTTGCCGGGCCACGCCGTAGTAGGTGGCAAAGGGCACCAAGGCCAGACTCAGCAGCTCCAGCTCTGTCATCCCCACCCCTCTCCCCGCGCCGCACGCGCGAACCCGGGTTGATGATATGGGCAGTTGGCGGAGGGGGGCTGTACGTTCGGCATGGGCGTTTTCAGGTCAGTGCCCACCCAGCTCCGCGACCACCGACGCGATCGCCGGTTCCTTGCCGCCCCCACCAGTCTGCTACTCGGCACGTACGACAACGACGGCCGACTTCAGTACACCGGCCGCACCACCACTCTCGCCCAGGCGCCGAGCAGCACGATCGCCGGGCTACCCACCCAACACAGCCGGTCATCCCTGGACAAGCCGGTCGTTCTCGGCCGGGTGCGGCAGCCGCCAGACGCTGAACGTCACGCTGGTGGAACCCGAGCTGGTGGTGGAAGTAGGCGTCGATGTCGCCCGCGCTGCCTTCGGCCGGTGGCGTCACCCCGCATGCCTGCACCGTGCCCGCCCTGACCTCTCCCCCGCCTGGGTCGCCGCCGTGCTGACGGCGGCACGGGCGCGGCGGCCTCGCCGACGCGCAACCGGCTGAGCGCGCGCCCTGATTCCCGGGCGCGGCCGCGCCACGGCCAGGCAGCGGCGGACGATGTCCCAGGCCAGCTCGCCCTTCGTCGCGAACGTCCGCTCGTCGAGGTGGGCCGTGCATCGTCATGGTCGCGCGGTTGCGGGGCAGCACTTGGGGCGCGGCATGCGGTGAGTCGTCTACGGCTTGAGAACCTGCGGGGTACAGCCTGTAGCGGGCTGCGGTGTGCCCGGGAGCGGTGGGGACGGGGGCCCGGCTGTGCAGGCGGCGCTGGCGCTACCGCCGCCAAGAACGAGCACTCCTACCGGCTCCGGCAGCACCGGTGACCAGTCGCAACGGTCGAGTGCCCCAGTAGTAGATGAGGATCTCCCGTCAGGCGCCGGCCAGCAGGCGCCTGGTGGCGCGGCCGAGCACGACGGCACCGGCCGGCCGCCCCTTCCTGGCAGTCGCCGCGTGGAGGGAGCCGCGGGTATGCCACTGGGCCGGACGTCGGCCGCGTGCTGCAGGACGAAGGTCCTGCATGCACGGGCCTTGGTGCAGCACCACTGAGAGAGGAACACCGTAGGCGCCGCTTTCAGGCGGCCCCGCGTCCGACAGGGCCGGTCAGTCGCGGCGGCTCGCCGACGCCTCCAGCCGCTCGACCAGTTCGGCAGCCATGGCCTTGATGGTTTCCAGCCCCTCGCGCCCCCAGGGCTGCGGGTCCTGGTCGACCACGCAGATGGTGCCCAGCACCACGCCGGTCCTGTCTATCAGCGGTGCGCCCAGGTAGGAGTGGACACCGATCGCGTCGACCACCGGGTTGCCGGCGAACCGCGGGAAATCGCGGATGTCCTCCAGCACCAGCGCCCGGCGGCGCTTGACCACGTGCGGGCAGATGCCCATGTCGATGTCGCGGGGCATGACGCGGTCGGGCACCGGTTCCTCCAGCAACGGCGGCCCCACGTGAGCCGTGGTGTCCTGCGCGGCGCTGTACAGCCCTGCGAAGTACTGGCGGTCGGCGTCGAGGAAGAAGTTGACCCCGGCGTAGCAGCCGCCGGTACGGTGTGCCAGCTCCCGTGCGAAGGCGTCGAGTTCGGCATCCGGGCGAGCATCGATACCCAGCTCGCGCAGCCGCTCGGATCGGGCGCGCACCTGCGGATCCTCCGGGGGGAGGAGCAGATGGCGCAGGGCGATCCCGGACTCAGGCCCGGACGGTGGGTTGGTCGGTGTCGCTGCCATGGGAACTCCTTGTCGTGATCAGATGCTGAACCAGATCGAGCAGCACGCGTATGCCCGAGTTCTGGACGCGGGCGTCGCAGAGCACCACCGGCACCTCCGGCCTGAGGTCGAGCGCGGTCCGCACCTCCTGCGCGCGGTAGCGGTGAGCCCCGTCGAACTCGTTGACGGCGACGACGAAGGGGATGCCGCGCCGCTCGAAGAAGTCCACCGCCGCGAAGGAGTGCTCCAGCCTGCGGGTGTCGGCGAGGACCACCGCTCCGAGCGCTCCCTCGGAGAGTTCGTCCCACATGAACCAGAAGCGCTCCTGCCCGGGCGTGCCGAACAGGTACAGGACGTGGGACGGACTGAGCGTGATCCGGCCGAAGTCCATGGCCACCGTGGTGGTGGCCTTGTTCTCCACTCCGTCCAGCCGGTCCGTGGCCGCGCTGACGGCGGTCAGCATCTCCTCGGTGCTCAGTGGCTCGATCTCGCTGAGCGCGTTGACGAAGGTGGTCTTTCCCACGCCGAAGCCGCCGGCGATCAGCACCTTGACGCCCACCGGCAGGACGTCGGCGGGCAGCGGGTCACAGTCGCTTGAGGAGGCCATCGCGTATCGCTTCCAGGAGGTCTCGATCAGGTCGTGCGCAGGGGCCCGTGAGCGCCGGGCGCGTGTCACCTGCGACCACCGCGCCTCCCTCGGCCAGATCGGACAGCAGTACCTTGACCACGGCGGCGGGCACCTGCATCCGGGCCGCGACCTCGGCCACGCTCACCGGCTGTTCGCACAGCGCCAGGACCTGCGCATGCTCCAGGCCGTAGGCGCCCTGCGTCTGGGCGCCGGTGGCCCGCACCGTGGTCACCAGTGTGAAGTGGGACGTGGCCCTGGTCCGGCCGTCGCTCACGGTGTAGGGACGGACCAGCCGTCCGGCCGCTTCGTCGAGCTGCGGTCCGTCTGGGAGGACCGGCGTCATCGGTCACCCCACCGGGTGCCGGGGCGGTGTGGCCAGGTGCGGACGCACGCTCTTCACCATCATCCCCATCTCGTAGCCCAGTACCGCCGCGTCCGCATCGCGTCCGGCCAGCACCGCCAGCACCGCGCCGTGCCCGGCGGACGAGACGAACAGCAGCGAGGAGCTGAGCTCCGTCACGATCTGTCGCACGTCACCGCCGTCGTCGAAGTGCCGGCCCGCGCTGCGCGCCAGCGAGTACAGCCCACTGGCGAGCGCGGCCAACTGGTCCGCGGCGTCCTTGTCGAGCCCCTCGGCTGCCTTCACCAGCCCGTCCGAGGACAGCAACAACGCGCTTCGGGTGTGCGGCACCCGGTTCACCAGACCCGTCAACAGCCAGGAAAGGTCTTCACTCGCCACGATCTCTGTACTCCTCTTCGGCAGAAGGAAACGTTTTGCTGCACGGACCTGGGGCCTTCACGGCGGCCTCGGTCATCAGGGCGTCTGCGCTTCCTCGGCCCTGCGTAGTCCGGTCTGGAACGCGGCCATCAGGCCGGGGTCGTGCGCGATGTCCTCGGCAGCACCGGCGCCGCGGCCCGGCTGCGGCGCCTCGGCGGCATGGTCCTGGCGGCGGCGTTGAGGCAGCCGCGGGCGGTCGTCCTCGCTGTCGGAGCAGGCCGGAGCGTGCTCGGGTCCGGGATCGGACACGCTCGGATCCGCACCGACGCCCGCCTCTGCCGCCCGGGGGTCCACCGCCTCGGTCTCCCCCGAGCCGTGCGGCTCCGCGTCAGAAGCCGGGACGGTGTGGAGCGCCGGAGCGGGAGCTGCCGGCTGCGGACCGAGCAGTGCCTGGGGCAGCACCATGACGGCCTGGGTGCCGCCGTAGACGTTGCTCTGCAACTGCACGGCGATGTCGTGCCGCTGAGCCAGGACGGAGACCACGTACAGGCCGATGCGGCCGTCTTGCAGCAGTTCGCCGAGCGCGACCTTGTCGGGTGCACTCAAAACGGTGTTCATCTGTCCGCGCTCGGCCGCGGACATGCCCAGGCCCCGGTCCTCGACCTCGATCGCCACCCCCGCGGCGACGGGCTCCACCCGCACGTGCACGGTGGTCTGGGGCGGTGAGAAGACCGTCGCGTTCTCCAGTAGCTCGGCCAGCAGATGGACGACGTCGACCACGGCGTGGCCGCTGACCGATCCCTCGACGGGCGGGACCAGCTTGACCCGGGCGTACTGGTCGATCTCGGCGACGGCGGAACGCAGCACGTCGGTCAGGCTGACGGGGCGGGTCCACTGGCGGTGGGTGTTCGCGCCGCCGAGCACGGCCAGGTTCTCGGCGTAGCGGCGGATCCGGGTGGACAGGTGGTCCACCCGGAACAGCCCCTTGAGCAGGTCGGGGTCCTCGACCTCGTTCTCCAGGGCGTCCAGCAGGACGATCTCGCGGTGCACCAGGGACTCCAGACGGCGCGCCAGGTTGGCGAACACCTCGAACTGCTCCAGCCGGGAGTGGTGTTCCGCACCGATCGCGGAGGCGGCGGTCTCCAGCAGGGCTGCCTCCGCGTCGTGCCGGGCCACAGCGATCTCGAATCCGAGGCGGGAGAGTTCGTCCGGGCCGGTCTGCGGCGGGAGTTCCGGCCGGCGCCGCACAGGCCGCTGACCGGCCCGCAACCGACGGCACAGCGATTCCAGTTCGGCCCTGCCCTCGGCTGTGGCACGGGTCAACTCGGCCAGCTCGGCACGGTTTCGGTCGGCTGCGCGGGACAGCTCCGCCCAGTGCTTGGTGACTGCTCGCGCCTGCGCCGAAGCCCGTATGCCCGCGACCGCGACCGCCAGTGTGCCGATGAGTCCCACGCCGCCGAACAGCGCGCCCTGGTACGCCCGGTCCAGGTGGCCATCGCAGGCCAGCGCGGTGGCCACCGCACCGGTCACGGCGACCACGCCCGGCGGCAGCACGGACGACACCACCAGACGCCGTCTCAAGGACCCGGCCGGCGACTCGGCCGTCACACGGGACGTCACGGGCGACGCTGGCCGGTCGTCCGGCGGCATGGAAGGATCAGGCATATCAGTCCCCGGACAGTACGATGATCAGGCCGAGCGCGCACGTTATCGCGCACCGGGACCCCGGTGTCAGCCCTGGCGCGGTAAGAAATCGAACCGTTGTACTTTGAACGCTTTCCGAAGCTGCGGTTCCAGACCCGCGAGTGGGGGCAAGGTCACCAGCACGGGGCCGGCGTCGTGCCCGCGGCCGTCACCAGCAGGCTGTGCGCAATCGCCGCGCCTCCACGGCGAATTCCGTCGGGCAGCGAGCCGGGCGGGGTCAGCCGTTGCGGTCCCGTACCCGGACCGCGCCCGAAGCGTCGATGCGGTCCACGCCCGTGGCCCGATCCCAGACCACCCAGCCATCCGCCTCGATGAACACCAACCGGTGCCAAGGGATGTCGCCGCCGGGCACGAAGGACGTCAGGGGGATGGGTTGGACGGCACCCCCGCGCCGGCTGATCCCCAGCACGAACCGGGCCGGGTCGAACCGCGGGTCCCAGCGGATGCGGTGGTAGATCTCGTCACTGGTTCGCATCACGCCTCCTCTCCGGCCGTCACACCTCTACCTCCACGATGCCCCCGCCCTCGGCAGCGCTTCCTCACTCACCCGGGCACCGGCCCGCCCGCTAGGAGCCCACTGCCAAGGACGGACGCCGTCATGCTGCGATCACAGGCACTCGGGCGCCCGCTCCGGGCTGCCTGGACCTAAATCTCGCGGGCTGGGCCGATGTCGTGATGCGGCAGCGGGAACTCGTCCCAAAGGGTCTCTGAGCGGATCTCCCCGGCGAGAACGGCCACCAGAAAGCGGGTCACCGTCATTCGGCGGCGCGCGAGCACGGCACGGCGAACCAATACAACCGACCATGCCGGCGACCATCCTCGGCACCGGAGTGTCATGTCACCGGGCGCGGGCGCACTCAATCGCCTGCTCCTGCGTTCCGTCGTCCTCACTGGACACCACAGCGCGCGCTGGCTGTTGCCGGCAGGGCACCGGCAGCACGCGCCGCGCTACTCCCCCGGCTACCCCACCACCGGGGCGCGCATCAAGTGGACCGCCACCGCGGTCGACCTCGTCTTCAGCTCACACTCCCAGCTCCGAGCCCCCTCCGAGGTGTATGCCTCGCACGTGACTTCGTGGCCGCCTGGGACAAGGTCATGAACCTCGACCGGTTCCGCCTGCGCTGAGTCCGACGGACAAGGGCCGACCGCGCGCATGAGCCGTACGTCGCACCGGCCCCCTCTTGTCTCCGGCGGCACGGCACCCGTACGCTCACCCTCCGTACCGACTGGCTGGTATGCCCCGTGGGGGCGTGGAACGCGACGACGGCAGTGACAACCACGGCAAGCTGGTGCTGAAGATCGCGGACTGACCGGCTGAGGGGAGGGAGAATCCGGTGAAAGCACTGACCTACCACGGCCGTCACGACATCCGCTACGAGGATGTCCCCGACCCGGCCGTCACCAGCCCCACGGACGCGGTGGTGCAGGTGACCGCGGCCGGCATCTGCGGCAGCGACCTGCACATCTACCGCGGCAACCCGTTCAGCCCGGAACTGGGCTACACACCGGGACACGAGTGCGTCGGCGTGGTCGTCGACACCGGCGACCAGGTCACCCGCTTCAGGCCCGGGGACCGGGTTCTGGTGCCCGCCTCGGTCGGCTGTGCCCAATGCCGGTCGTGCGCCGCCGGGTTCACCGCCCGGTGCGAGCGCGCCAAGTCCAGCACGGAACTGTGCTACGGAGTGAGCCCGCAGCTCCCGGGCAGCCAGGCCAAGGCCCTCGCGGTGCCGTACGCCGATGTCAATCTGGTGCACCTGCCGGAGGACATCTCCGACGAAGCCGCCGTCGTCCTGACGGACAACGCCCCCACGGCCTGGTACGGCTGCCGCCGTGCCCGCATCCAGCCCGGTGAGACCGTCCTGGTCATCGGCCTCGGCCCGGTCGGCCTCATGGCCGCCCAGTCCGCCTTCGCGATGGGCGCCGCGCGGGTGCTGGGCACGGACCTGGTCGCGGAGCGCCGCGCCTTCGCCGCCACCCTGGGTGTGGAGCCGGTCGAGGGCGAGGACGCGCGGACTGCCATACGCGAGATGACCGGCGGACGCGGGCCGGACGCCGTGGTGGAGGCTGTGGGCTCGGACGCCACCATCAAGCTCGCCCTCAAGGCCGTCCGGCAGGCCGGCCGGGTCAGCGTCGTCGGGGTCAGCCAGAGCAAGGCATTTCCCTTCCACATGGGAATGGCGCAGATCAAGGAACTCGAGTTCGCCATCGGGCTGTGCTCGGTGCATTACGAACTCCCTCCCCTGATCGCCCTCACCCGTGCCGGCCGGATCAGGCCCGAGGCCGTGGTCTCCCACCGCTTCGGCCTCTCCGAAGGCCCGGCGGCGTACGAGCTGTTCGCAGGCCGCTCCGACGGCGTCCGCAAGATCGTTCTCGACCCCACCCGCTGATCTCCGGCGCAGGCCCGCGAACCGGGTCTCGCCGGTGATCGGACCGTTCCGAGGCCACCCGAGCGACCGGACGGGTCCTTAATAGTCCAGTCCGGTTTCGTGATCCATCCGGTGGGCTCGTCGGCGGTCCGTCGTCGGGAGTGGTTGCGCGGGGCTGTTGCCTGGTGGTGTCTGCGTCGGATGGGCCGGGGCGAGCGAGTGTCATCTTTCCGGCAACACTGCCGAGCCGGTCGAGGCGACTGTCGAGGATGAACGTGGCTGGCGCGGTGCGTCGCAGCGTGAGCGGTCCCGGTCACCGCGAGGCGGATGCCGAGCTATAGTCACGAGGTCGCGAAAAACGATGTTCCGCGGTCCACCCGCCGGACATCGCTCGTACATCGATGCAGATGGTTCTGATCGGTGAGCGTCTCCTTGCCGAGATCGGGCATCCCGTCCGCTTTTGGCGCTGACCATCGCCGGCACGTGTCGGCGCTACAGAGGAGCGCAGCATGCAGAAGACCATCGCCATTGTCGGAGCGGGACTGGGCGGGCTGACGCTCGCGCGGGTGCTTCAGGCTCACGGCGTCGCCGCGACGATCTACGAGGGTGAGGCTTCGGCGACGACCCGTGCACAGGGCGGCCTGCTTGACATCCACGAAGAGACCGGACAGGTCGCGCTTCACGCAGCTGGTCTGTACGACGAGTTCCTCACTCTGGTCCGCCCGGGCGAGGACGCCAAGCGTGTGGTCGACCACCACGGCACGATCCTGTTCGACATGCCTGCGGACCCCGATTCGGCCCGTCCTGAGGTGGACCGTGGCGAACTCAGGCGCCTGCTCGTCGACTCGTTGGCGCCCGGGACGATCAGGTGGGGTCACAAGGTCACCTCGGTCCGGTACCTTCCGGAGGGCGGCTACGTCCTCACCTTCGCAGAAGGTTCCGCCTCGCGCGCCGACATCGTCATCGGCGCGGACGGTGCCTGGTCGAAGCTGCGTCCGCTGCTCACCCCCGCCAAGCCTGTCTACAGCGGAACCTGCTTCATCGAGATCGGCCTCGCCTCGGGCGGTCAGGACTGTCGGGCGAGCGTGGCCGCGATCGGCAGCGGCACGCTGATGGCAGTCGCGCCGGGCAAAGGCATCATCGCGCATCGCTACGCCGACGGGCACGTGCGCGGATACGTGGCGCTGAACAAGCCCGAGGGGTGGATGAGGTCGATCGACTTCGGCGACCCGTCCGCCGGCCTCCGTCGACTTGCCGACGAGTTCGACGGCTGGTCGCCGCTGCTCACCGCCTTCGTGACACAGAGCGACGTGGAACCGTGGCTCCGACCCATCTACGCCCTGCCCGTCGGGCTCACATGGGACAGGGTGCCCGGCGTGACGCTCGTCGGCGACGCCGCGCATCTGATGTCGCCCTTCGCCGGCGAGGGTGCGAACCTCGCCATGTACGACGGCGCAGACCTGGCGAGCAAGCTGGTCGAGCAACCCGACATCGAGGTCGCGCTCACCACCTACGAAGAGCCGCTGTTCCTGCGTAGTGGCGACGCCGCCAGCCGCTCGGCGCAGAACCTGGAGATCTTCTTCGGCCAGGAAGCACCGCGGAGCGTAGTCACTCTGTTCGATCGCTCCTGACACCTCAGTCCGGGTTCGCGATCTTGTCGCGGACCCGGCAGGGAACGGGCCCGGCCATCACATGATCATCGGGCGTTGTCTCGACTCTTGAAGATCGTGCGATGGCTGCACGGCATAGCCCAGATCCTGCCCGTTGGTGGGCGATGTTCGACCAGGTCATGGCCCGGATCACGGCCCGGTTCCGGCGGGTTGAGCCCCGCGCGTCAGCCCGCTCCTACCTGCTCGGGCTGCCGTCGGGCGTGGAGCGGAAGAACTGCTGGCAGATGGCCGAGCAAGCGGGCTATACGCGACCCGGGTCGTTGCAGCGTCTACTGCGCTATGCCTGCTGGGACGCGGTCCGCGACGACCTGCGTTCCTACGCCGCCGAACACCTCGCCGCCCCCGACGGTGTCCTGATCGTGGACGAGACCGGCTTCCTGACGAAGGGCCGGTCCTCGGCAGGGGTGCAGAGGCAGTACACCGGCACTGCGGGACGCATCGAGAACTCCCAGGTCGGCGTTTTCCTTGCGCTGGCAACCAGCCGGGGACGTGCTCTGAGCGACCGTCGGCTTCACCTGCCCGAGCACTCATGGGCCGGTGATCCAGAACGCCGCCACGCTGCCGGAATACCCGACGAAGTGCGGTTCCAGACCAACCCCTGCCTGACCGGGGAGATGATCGCCGCAGCGCTGGACGCCGGAATCACCGCGCCCTGGGTGACCGGTGACGAAGCCTGCGACCAGGACCCACGTCTCCGCGCCGTAACCTGGGTTCCCCGTCCGCGCCGATGAGGCCGCCCGCGTGGGGCAGACAGACCAGCCGGACGCGGCTGTCGGGGCGCGCGTGGAACCTGCGGAGCCAGAGGCCGTTGTCCTCGGCGAGCGGGGAATTCTCGGAAGCGTTCCTTTTCGGTTTCGGTTCGACCGCCCACCGTGGCGGGGCGTTCGCCGGGAGGAGAGGGTGGCGGGGCTCGGGCGGGCCCCGCCCACCGCTGGTCAGGAAGCCGCGACATCCTCCTTGAGGATCCGCTCGACGTTCCGCTCCGCCAGCGCCGTGATGGTCACGAACGGGTTGACGCCGATACTGCCGGGGATGAGCGAACCGTCGGTGACGTAGAGGTTCTTGTATCCGGCGACGCGGCCGTAGTTGTCGGTGGCCTTGCCGAGGACGCACCCGCCGAGCGGGTGGTAGCAGAAGTCGTCGGCGAAGGCCTTGATCTGCTTGCCGAAGAGGTCGTACCGGTACATGGTGGCGTTCGCCTTGTTGATGCGGTCGAACAGCGACTTCGCGGCTGCGACCGCCGGCGCGTTCTGGTCCCGGGTCCAGCGCAGGTCCGCACGGTCCTTGGCGGAGTCGTAGACGAAGGAGCCGCGCTCCGGGTTCTTGGTGATGGCCAGGTAGAGGCTGACCCAGGTCTCGACACCCGCCGGCATGGGGGCGATCTCGGCGAAGACGGGGGTGTCCGGGTTGTCCCAGTCGTCGATGCCGAGGGCGGGGATCGACGACTGCTTGGTGCCCGTGGGGTTCCACAGGTGGTTGGCGCGGGCGGTCATGACGTTGCCGTTGGGGCCCCAGCCTCCGCCGACCTCGGAGCTGAGGTTCGGGAGGGTGCCGGTCTCCCGGGCGCGCAGCAGCAGTTCGGTCGAGCCGAGGCTGCCCGCGCCGAGGAAGAGGTGGCGGCAGGAGACCTCCTTGGTCGCGAGCAGCTTGCCGCCGGTGTCCCGCTGTTCGACGCTCAGCAGGTAGGTGCCGTCGCTCTGCTGACGGATCGTCTTGACCTGGTGCAAGGTCTCGATGGTGACCTTTCCGGTGCCCAAGGCGGCCGCCAGGTAGCTCTTGTCGAGTGAGACCTTGCCGTGGTTGTTGCCGTAGATGACCTCGGCGGCCAGTGCGGACTTGGGCACCGCGCCGTCCGCCTCGCGGCGCATGTAGTCCCAGTCGTAGACGTTGGGCACGAAGGTGGTGCCCAGGCCCGCGTTCGAGGCCTGCTGCCGTGAGACACGCGCGAACGTGTACCAGTCGGTCTCCTCGAACCAGCCCTTGTCGACGGTGTTGACCCGGAGGGCGGAGTTCGCGCGCGGGAAGTACGTGGTGTACATCTCGTCGGCGTCGACCTGGGGCAGCACCTCCTCGAAGTACGACCGCCGGGGCGTGACCGCCATGCCGCCGTTGACGAGCGATCCGCCGCCCACACCGCGTCCCACGTACACGGACATCTGGTCGAAGTTGACCCGGTCCAGGACACCCGCATAGGGCTCGATGTCCCGGTTGGCGAGGTCGAGCCACAGGAAGGAGCCGAGCGGGGCCTCGGTGCGGGTCTTGAACCAGCTGGAGCGCTTGTCGGGTCCCAGCATCCCGCAGAACACGTTGCCGTCCGGACCCGGCTGGTTCCACAGCCGGCCCATCTCCAGCATCAGGGTGGGGACCCCTGCCTCGCCGAGACGCAGGGCGGAGACGGCCGCGCCGTAACCGGTGCCGACCACGACGGCGGGGACGAACGTGCCGCCGGCTGCGGTGGCCGCGGCCGCCCGGGGCGCGGCGGTGATCGTGGTCTGCCCCGCGAGTGCGGCAGCGCCCAAGGCCGTCAGGCCGAGCATGCGGCGGCGCGAGAGAGGCTGATGTGCGTTCACGCTGTGGCTCCTGAACTTCGGGGAACGGGAACGGGACGAAGAAGGACGAACAAGGACGACGGAGGACGACGGAGCATGAGGGAGGCCGGCCGGAGCGGTGGGCTGAAGGGCGGGCGCTCCGTGAGCGGCGGGTTGGGCGGTACCGCGTTCGGACCGGGTGAGCGCTGCCGCAGCCACCGGCGTGAGCGGGCGCCCGGCGCGGGCCGGGGGCGCGTTCACTTCACGAAGTCGTCCACGACCTCGGGGGGCCAGGTTCCGACCTTGAGCACGCCCAGGGAGTAGGCACGGGAGACCAGCGCGGCGCGGTTGGGTACCTTCAGCTTCCGCAGCAGGCAGGTGACGTGGTATTCGACGCCCTGCCGGCTGAGGTAGAGGCGTGCCGCCAAGGGGACCGTGGAGACGCCGGCCGCGATGCCTTCGAGGATGCGGGCGTCCATCGCGGAGAGGATCTTCCTGCGTTGGGGCACCACGCGTGTCCCCTCGGCGTCACCGGCCGTGGGCATCATGACCAGGATCGCGGTCGTGTCGGGCAGGCCACCGCGGACCGCGACCGCGGTGAGGGGAACGGTGAAGGCGGACTCCTCGCCAGGTCCCACGGCAATGACGGGCGTGACGAATCGCTGGTGCTTCCCTTCCAGCAAATTGGAGAATTGGCGTACCAGTGGCTGCTGCACGCTCGGGTGCACCACGTCACGGAAATTGCGGCCGCAGATGTCCTCGGACGAGCCGTTGAACTGCCGGAAGAACTCCTGGTTCGCCTGCTGGATGGTCAGGGTTTTATCGAGGGTCGCCATGCACAGGCCCGGAGCTGCAGGTGCTGGACTCAGCAAGAGAGGCCTCCCTGTCGGAAAAACTTGAGCGCGAAATCAATTCGGAGGCTGGTGAGCGGCCGTGAAGGCCGTCAACAGGGGCGTCGTCGGCCCTGGGACCAGCGGTGTCTCCAGACGCCGCACATCCTGCGCCACCCGCCTTGCGGGGTCCTGGTCGAGCCGCTGACGGCACCTTGCCGTCGGCCGCCGTCGCTTTCCGGACCCGCCGTCGAAATCCTTGCCGCACACCTGCCGCTTTCTTGCCAATCGGTGGATCTCCAGCCTGGAAGGCGCTTTCCCTATGTCAAGATCCACAGAAGACGGTGCGCGACCGGCCCGTTCGAAACCGCCCGTCGGCCAGCCCTATCCGCGAGAAAGACGAGGACCAGTCATGCCCACACATCCGACCGCAAAGGTGTTACCCGCGGCAACCTTCCAGGCCGAGCCCTTATTAAGCGTTCTGGGGCCCATGACGGCGCGGCGGAACGGGGAGGAACTGCCGCTCGGCCCGCCCCGCCGGCGCACGCTGCTCGCCCTGCTGCTCGTCCGCCTCGGCCGCGTGGTGCCCACCGAGCTGCTCGTCGAGGAGCTGTGGGGTGACGAAGCGCCCCGTCACGCCGTCGCCACGCTCCAAAGCCATGTCTCCCATCTGCGCCGGGCCCTGCAGACAGCGACGGGATCGGGCCACCTTTCGGTGCTGCGCCACCGGACGCACGGTTACGTCCTCGATCTCGAGCCCGAACACGTCGACGCCTATCGCTTCGAGCGTCTGGTCACCGACGGACGGCGGTTGCTGGAACAGCGTGATCCGCGCGCCGCGCACGCCCGGCTCACCGAGGCCCTGGGGCTGTGGCGCGGCTCGCCGTACGCGGAGTTCGACGGCCATCCGCCGCTCAGCGACGAGTGCGCCCGGCTCGAACAGATCCGGCTCACCGGGGTGGAGTCCTGCGCGGAGGCGCGGCTGGCCCTCGGCGCGGCCGAGGAGGTCGCCGCCGAGCTGGACGGGGAGGCGCGCCGGCATCCCACGCGGGAGCGGCTGGTCGGCCACCTCATGACGGCGCTGTCCCGGCTCGGGCGGCAGGCCGAGGCGCTCGAGGTGTACGAGCGGACGCGCAGCCATCTGATCGAGGAGTTCGGCGTGGACACTGCCGCCGAACTACGGCGCGTCAGACACGCGATCCTGCGCCAGGAGCCGGGAGCGGGTCTCCCCTCGAAGAAGCCGTCCACCACACCACTCGGTTCCACCGGAGCGTCCCACGTCCCGCCCGTGACCAACGGGACCGGTGACGACGGCGTGCCGGGCTCCGGCGGCTCCGGTGACGGCGGGGCGGCCGCGCCCCCGGGGCAGGGCCGAACGGTGGCACCCGACGTCGCGGGCGGGCCGGCAGACTGCGGCTCAGCCGTCGCACACGAGGGGCGCGAAGAGGCCGACGCCCACCCGGGGGCACGAACCGATGTGCCGCCGGACGCACGGGCGGACGCCGCCGGCACGCGAGCCGGGACGGCCGCGTGGCGGCCTCTGCCCGGGCACGAACCCGAGCCGGCAGCCGCCCCGGAGGCCGTCGGCGACCACCTTCACCCGGGCCAGCTGGGCGAGCACCCAGAAGATCAGCGCGCCGGTGAGGACGAAGCTGAGCCGCTCCCCCGGGCCGAGC